>NZ_JBSGDP010000024.1:0-83893 GCF_053602435.1 Nocardia sp. NPDC004415 | reverse complement strand
CTCGAAGCGCATGCGCCGCAGGCGCGAGTCTCGAGCGCTGACCGGCGGCCCTCCAGGGGCCGCGACCTCGAGCGCGCCAGCGCTCAAACAGACACAGCCATGTAGAAGGGCTCCCACTGGTGGCCGTCGGGGTCGAGGAAGGTGCGGCCGTGCATGCCGACCTCGGCTTCCTGGGCGCGCTTGTCGTCGTTGGTCTGTTCGGTGGCACCCGCGGCGACGGCTGCGTCCGTGAGGGAGTCGACCTCGGCGGCGCTGGCCAGCGAAAGGGCGTAGCCGGCGGCAGCGGTGTTGACGGTGTCGGCGATCGGGCGGGTGCTGAAGGTCGAGAAGAACGGCTTGGTCAGCAGCATCAGGCAGATGTTGTCGTCGATGACGATGCACGACGCGTTCTGATCGGTGAAATCCTCGTTCACCTTCCAGCCGAGGGCCTCGTAGAAGCTCTTGGAGCGGTCGAGGTCGGCGACGGGGAGGTTGATGAAGATCATCTTGCTGCTCATGGGTATCGGCCTTTCGGGCGTCGTTGCGGTCTCGAACATGTAGACGCGGCGCCCCCGGTGGATTAATCGGTCGCCGGCGAGATCGGCGGAATTGTTTTCGGCTCTGTCGGCTGTCGGACCCCTGTGGCATCGTGAGGAACTATGAGCGACGCCACAACCGCCACCACCGGCCCCGACCCCGCTGTGCTGGCCGAATTCGAATCCCACCGGCGCGAGTTGTGCGCGTACGCCTACCGCATGCTCGGCTCCTCCTTCGAGGCCGAGGACGCGGTGCAGGAGACCTTCACCCGCGCCTGGCGCTCCTACGATTCCTTCGAGGGCCGCGCGAGTCTGCGTTCGTGGCTGTACAAGATCGCCACCAATATCTGTCTGGACATGCTCGACCGCCCACAGAGCCGGGCCAGACCGATGGATCTCAACGGGCCCGGCCGCCCCGATTCCCCGCTGCCCGCCCCGCAGCCCGATTACGTGTGGATCGAACCGATCCCCAACGGCCTGGCCTTCGGCGCCGACCCGGCCGAGCACGCCTCCACCAAGGACACGCTGCGCCTGGCCTTCGTCGCGGCCTGCCAGCATCTGCCCGCCACCCAGCGCGCGATCCTGATCATGCGCGAGGTGCTGCGCTTCTCCGCGAGCGAGACCGCCGAGGCGCTGATGATGTCGCCCGCGTCGGTGAACTCCGCGCTGCAACGCGCGCGAGCGACCATGTCGAAGGTGCAGCCCTCCACCGGCGACGGGTTCGACGAGTCCGATCCCGGCCAGCGCAAGCTCATCGACGATTTCGTGCAGGCGTTCGAGGCCTACGACATGGACGCGCTCACCACGCTGCTGAAAGCCGATGTGGCGCTGTCGATGCCGCCGTTCGAGCTGTGGATCTCCGGGCCGGAGAACGTGGCCGCGTTCATGCTCGGCACCGGCAGCGCCTGCCGCGATTCGCGGATGGTGCCGCTGGCAGGCGCCAACGGGCTGCCCGCCTTCGGTCACTACAAGCCGAGCGAGGAGCCCGGCGTCTGGGTGCCGTGGTCGATCACGGTGCTCGAGCTCGACGGCGACACCATCGCCGGGCTCAACTTCTTCCTCGACACCGAGCGGCTGTTCCCGTTGTTCGGCCTCGCACCAGAGTGGCGCGAGGCCGTCTAGCGGCGCTTTTCAGAGCAGGCGGCGCTTGTACAGCTTGCCGTTGGGATCGCGCGGCAGCTCCGCGCGGTATTCCACCGTGCGGGGCAGCTTGTACTTGGCGAGCTGGCCCGCCGCGAACTCGATCAGCTCCGCGGTGAGCGTGTCGTCGCCGTCGGCGCCCTCCACCGGCTGTACGAACGCCTTCACCTGCTGACCCCAATCCGGGTCGGGCACACCGAGAACCGCCACGTCGGCCACCTTCGGGTGGCTCATCAGCACGCCCTCGATCTCGGCGGGGTAGATGTTGACGCCACCGGACAGGATCAGGTCCGAGCGCCGGTCGCACAGGTAGAGGTAGCCGTCCTCGTCGAGGTAGCCGATGTCGCCCACGGTGAACAGGTCACCGACGCGCGCCTCCTCGGTCTTCTCCTTGGCGTGGTGGTACTCGAAGCTGGAGGCGCCCATCTTCATGTAGACCAGGCCCTCCTTGCCTGCGGGCAGCTCGGAACCGTCGGTCTCGTCGAGGATCTTGATCACCGACCACGGCCACGCCTTGCCCACCGAGCCGGGCTTGCGCAGCCAGTCGGTGCCGTTGATGACCGTGCCGCCGCCCTCGGTCGCGGCGTAGTACTCGGTGACGACCGGGCCCCACCAGTCGAGCATCTGCCGTTTGGTCTGCTGCGGGCACGGCGCGGCGCCGTGCACCATGCTGCGCAGCGAGGACACGTCGTAGCGGGCGCGCACGTCCTCGGGCAGGGCCAGCAGCCGGTGGAACTGGGTGGGCACCATGTGGCTGTGGGTCACCTTGTGGCGCTCGATCAGGGCGAGCATGTCCTCGGCGGTCCACCGGTCCATCAGCACCAGCTTGTGGCCGAGCTGGATGGAGATGGTCGAGAAGTTGAGCACGGCGGTGTGATAGAGCGGCGAACCGCAGATGTGCACGTGATCGTCGTAAGGGGCCAGCTCGAACAGGCTGAAGAACGACTTGTTCGGCGCCGGAACCACATCCGGGTCCGCCCCGGTGAGCGGGCGGCGCACGCCCTTGGGCCGCCCGGTGGTGCCCGAGGTGTAGAGCATCGGGGCGCCCACCGAGCGCTCGTCGGGGCGGCCGGTGTCGGCGGCGCCGAGCCACGAGACCGGCCGGAAGCCCGGGACCGTGCCCACGGCGAAGCGGGCGTCGGCCGGCAGTTCGGCCAGGTCGGCGGCCTCGGCGGCGGTCGCGGCGAAGCGCTCGCTGGCCAGGAAGGCCGCGGCCTCGCTGTCACCGAGGATGTAGGCGATCTCCGGCGCGGTGAGGTGCCAGTTCACCGCGACGATGTAGAGACCGGCCTGGTAGGCGGCGAAGTACGCGGCGATGGCCTCGACGCCGTTGTGCAGCATGCTGACGACGACGTCCCCGGTCCGCAAGCCGATCCCGCGTAGCCCGTTGGCGTAGCGGTTGGCCAGGGTGGCCAATTCTCGATAGCTGATCTCGGTGCCGTCCGGGTCGACGACGGCGATCCGCTCGGGATCGGCCGCGGCGATATTCCACAGTCCGAGGACTTCCGTTGTCTGCTGGCTGCTCATCTCATCGAATTTAGAACGTGTTCTACCGTTCGACAAGGGGTGCGATGCGGCGCAGTTGATCCGCGTCGGACACCGAGATCAGCATCATCGTCACGCCGGCGTCCTCCCATTCCTTCAACCGGGTCCGCACGTGGGCCTCGTCGCCGAAGATGGCGGTGTCGGTGATCAGCTCGTCGGGCACCGCGGCGGCGGCCTCGGCCTTGCGACCCGCCTGGAACAGCGCCGAGATCTCGTCGACCTCGTCGACGTAGCCCATCCGCTTGTAGACCTGGGCGTGGAAGTTCAGCTCGGGCGCGCCCATGCCACCGATGTAGAGCGAGGTGATCCAGCGCATCCGCTCGATCTCACCGGCGGGGTCGTCGGTGACGACCACCTGCGCGCTCGCCGCGATCTCGAAATCAGCCCTGCCGCGCCGCGCGCCCGCACGCGCGAAGCCCTCGTCGAGCCACTCGTTGTACATCCCGGCCAGGCGCGGGGCGTAGTAGATCGCGAGCCAGCCGTCGGCGATCTCGGCGGTCTGGGCCACGTTCTTCGGACCCTCCGCACCCAGCCAGATCGGCAGGTCCGCGCGCAGCGGATGCACGATCGGCTTGAGCGGTTTGCCCAGGCCGGTGGCGCCGGGGCCGGCGTAGGGCAGGCCGTAGTGCTTGCCGTCGGAGGTCACCGGCGCCTCGCGGGCCAGCACCTTGCGCACGATGTCGACGTACTCCCTGGTGCGCGCCAGCGGCTGGGCGAAGGGCTGGCCGTACCAGCCCTCGACCACCTGCGGTCCGGAGACGCCGAGGCCGAGGATGGCCCGGCCGCCGCTGAGGTGGTCCAGCGTCAGCGCGGCCATGGCGGTCGCGGTGGGGGTGCGCGCCGACAGCTGCGCCACGGAGGTGCCCAGCCGCATCCGGCTGGTGTCGGAGCCGTACCACGCCAGCGGCGTGAAGGCGTCCGAGCCCCAGGACTCGGCGGCGAAGACGGCGTCGAATCCGGTCTCCTCCGCGGCCGCGATCAATTCCCGCGTATCGGCGGGCGGCTGCGCGCCCCAATATCCGAGTTGCAAGCCAAAGCGCATTTGCCCGTCCTTCCTGGAATATCCGGCTCTTGCCACCGTCACTAGAACCTGTTCTACTCGATATCGTGACTCTGGGGAACACCGAAGTACTGTCCGCACCGCTGCGGATGAAATTCGACTACACCCGCTCCACCGGTCCGACCATCGGGCGCTTCCTCACGGAACTGCGCGCCGGCAAGGTCGTCGGGGTGCGGAGTTCCGACGGGCGCGTGATCGTGCCGCCCGCGGAATTCGATCCGAAGACGGCGGAACCGCTGACGGAATTCGTCGACGTCTCCGATGTCGGCACGGTGCAGACCTGGTCCTGGGTGGCCGAGCCGTTGCCCGCCATGCCGTTCGACCGGCCCTTCGCCTACGCGCTGATCAAGCTCGACGGCGCGGACACCGCCATCCTGCACGCGGTGGATGTGGCGAGCCCCGCCGACATCTCGACCGGCATGCGCGTGCGGGCCCGCTGGGCCACCGAGCGCACCGGCGACATCCACGACATCGCGGCCTTCGAGCCGGGCGAGACGTCTGCTCCGGCGACGGTTTCGACCGCCGAGGCGGAGCCGGTCACCGGCATCGTGACCCCCGTCGACTACTCGGTCCAGCACACCGCCGCGCCGCAGGAAGCCGTCTTCCTGAAGGGCCTGATGGAGGGCAAGCTGCTCGGCGCCCGCGCCAAGCTGGACGGCAAGGTGTACTTCCCGCCGCGCGGCGCCGACCCACGTGACGGCTCGCCGACCGACGACTTCGTCGAGGTGTCCGACAAGGGCATCGTGACCACCTTCTGCATCGTGAACGTGCCGTTCCTCGGCCAGCGTCTCAAGCCGCCGTACGTGGCCGCGTACGTGCTGCTCGACGGCGCCGACATCCCCTTCCTGCACCTGGTGCTCGGCGTCGACGCCGACGAGGTCCGGATGGGTATGCGGGTCGAGGCCGTGTGGAAGCCGCGCGAGGAGTGGGGCCTGTCGATGGCCAATATCGACCACTTCCGGCCGACCGGCGAGCCCGACACCGACTACGACTCGTTCGCGCACCACCTGTAGAGAGGCGCTGAAACACTGTGACCAACACAGCAACCGACATCGCGGTGGTGGGCTTCGCCCACGCACCGCACGTGCCGGAGACCTTCGGCACCACCAACGGCGTCGAGATGCTCGCGCCCTGCTTCCACGAGATCTACGAGAAGCTCGGCATCGGCGTCGCGGACATCGACTTCTGGTGCTCCGGATCCTCGGACTACCTCGCCGGGCGCGCGTTCTCGTTCATCTCCGCCATCGACTCGATCGGCGCGGTGCCGCCGATCAACGAGTCGCACGTGGAGATGGACGCGGCCTGGGCACTGTACGAGGCGTGGGTGAAACTCCGCTCCGGACAAGCGCGGACGGCGCTGGTCTACGGTTTCGGCAAGTCCTCGGCCGGTACCCTGCGCCAGATCCTGGGTCTGCAGACCGACCCATACCTGGTCGCGCCGCTGGGCGTCGACTCGCTGTCGCTGGCGGGCCTGCAGGCCCGCGCCGGCCTGGACGCCGGTGTCTGGACCGAGGCCGAGATGGCCGCGGTGGCCGCCCGCACCAGCGGCGGCGACATCGACAAGCTCTTGGCCGCACCGAAGCTCAACGACCCGCTGCGCGCCCACGACATCGCCCCCATCACCGACGGCGCGGCCGCGGTCGTGCTGGCCGTGGGCGACCGGGCCCGCGAACTGTGCGAGCGCCCGGCCTGGCTGACCGGCATGGCGCACTACATCGACTCCCCCGTTCTGGGTGCGCGCGACCTGACCGTGTCGGCGTCTGCCGCCAAGGCCGCGAACGCCGTCACCGGCGGTGACGCGGGCGGTTTCGACCTCGCCGAGCTGCACGCGCAGTTCACCCACGAGGAGTTGATCCTGAAGCAGGCCATCGGCCTGAACACCGACACCCGGATCAACCCGTCCGGCGGCCCGCTCTCGGGCAACCCCATGTTCGCGGCCGGGCTGGAGCGCATCGGCTTCGCCGCCCGCGAGATCATCAACGGCACCGCGAATCGCGCACTGGCGCATGCCGCCAGCGGGCCCGCGTTGCAGCAGAACCTGGTGGCTACCCTGGAGGCACGTTCATGAGCTACGCAGCTGCCGTCCTCGGCACCGGTCAGACCCATCACGTGACCAAACGGTCCGATGTCTCGATGGCCGGAATGATCCGCGAGGCCGTCGATCGGGCGCTCACGGACTCCGGCCTGACCATGGCCGATATCGACGCCGTGATCATCGGCAAGGCCCCCGACTTCTTCGAGGGCTCCATGATGCCGGAGCTGTTCCTCGCCGACGCCCTCGGCGCCACCGGAAAACCGATGCTGCGCGTGCACACCGCCGGTTCCGTCGGCGGCTCGACCGCCATTGTCGCGACCAACCAGGTGCAGGCGGGCGTGCATCGCCGCGTGCTGGCCGTGGCGTGGGAGAAGCAGTCCGAGTCCAACGCCATGTGGGCGCTGTCGAGCCCGGTGCCGTTCACCATGCCGGTCGGCGCAGGCGCGGGCGGCTACTTCGCCCCGCACGTGCGCGCCTACATCCGCCGCTCCAACGCCCCGCTGCACGTGGGCGCGATGGTCGCGGTGAAGGATCGCCGCAACGGCGCGCGCAACCCATTCGCCCATCTGCACCAGCCCGATATCACCGTGGAATCGGTCATGGCGTCCCAAATGCTGTGGGATCCCATTCGTTTCGACGAGACCTGCCCGTCCTCGGACGGCGCCTGCGCCATCGTGATCGGTGACGAGGACGCGGCCAGGGCCGTGGAAGCGCAGGGCAAGAAGGTGGCGTGGGTGCACGGCACCGCCATGCGAACCGAGCCGCTCGCCTACGCGGGCCGCGACCAGGTGAGCCCGCAGGCAGGCCAGGCCGCCGCGGCGGCGCTGTGGCAGCAGGCCGGGATCACCGACCCGCTGGAAGAGATCGACGCGGCCGAGATCTACGTCCCCTTCTCCTGGTTCGAGCCGATGTGGCTGGAGAACCTGGGTTTCACGCCCGAGGGCGAAGGCTGGAAGCTCACCGACGCGGGCGAGACGGCCATCGGCGGGAAGCTGCCGGTCAACCCATCGGGCGGCGTACTGTCGTCCAACCCGATCGGCGCGTCCGGCATGATCCGCTTCGCCGAGGCGGCCAAGCAGGTCATGGGCCGCGCGGGCGACTATCAGGTGGACAACGCGCGCAAGGCGTTCGGCCACGCGTACGGCGGTGGCTCCCAGTACTTCTCGATGTGGGTCGTCGGTAGCGAGCGTCTGTCATGAAATTCACCGTCGGCGTCGCGCTGAGCCCGCTGGACCAGCTCACCGAGCTGGCCAAGACGGCCGAGGAATGCGGATTCACCTCCATCGGCCTGCCCGACTCGCTGTTCTACATGAAGTCGCAGGCCGCCGACTACCCGTACACCCCCGACGGCAGCCGCTTCTGGGGTCCGGACACCCCGTGGGTCGATCCGCTGATCGCCGCGGCGTCCATGGCCGCGGTGACCACCGACCTGCGCTTCTACACCAATGTCCTCAAGCTGGGCTCGCGCAATCCGCTGCTGCTGGCCCGCCAGGTGGGCTCGATCGCCAACATGTCGAACAACCGCTTCGGCTTCGGCGTCGGGATCGGCTGGGCACCCGAGGAATTCGAGTGGTGCGGGGCGCCCTACGAGCGCCGGGGTGCCCGGGTGGACGAGATGATCGAGGTGATCAAGCTCGTCCTCGACGGCGGCATGGTCGAATTCCACGGCGAGTTCTACGATTTCGAGTCGCTGCAGATGAGTCCGGCGCCCAGCGCGCCGGTGCCGTTCTACGTCGGCGGGCACACCGGTCCGGCGCTGCGCCGGGCGGCCCGCATCGGTGACGGCTGGACCTCGGCGATGATGAAGTTCGAGCAGTTGCAGACCACCATCGCGAAGCTCACCGAACTGCGCGCCGAATACGACCGCACCGAGGTGCCCTTCGAGATCCAGGCCGTCTGCATCGACCGCTTCGGCCGTCGGGGCTACCAGGACCTGGCCGACGCCGGTGTCACCGACACCATCGTGGTCCCCTGGCTGATGGACGGCATCGGCTTCGACGGCGAGCTGGCCGCCAAGCAGGACTCGCTGCGCCGCTTCGCCGAGAAGTACATCGCCGATCCGATCGTGGCGGCGGTGGCGGGATGAGCCTCGACCGTTCCGCGCGCGCCGCGGGCCTGGCCTCCCAGGCCGCGGTGCGCGCCAAGGACAAGGACGCCTGGGTCGCGCTGTTCGCCGCCGACGGCATCGTCGAGGACCCGGTCGGCCCTTCGGGTTTCGATCCGGAGGGCGTCGGCCATCGCGGTCACACGGCGATCGCCGCCTTCTGGGACAAGGCCATCGCGGCCACCGAGTCGATCGAGTTCCTGTTCGAGGACTCCTTCGCCTGCGGCGACGAGATCGCCTTCACCGGCATGATCCGCACCACCATGGCGGGCCATGTCATCGACGCCGAGGGCGTGTTCACCTACAAGGTCGACGCCGACGGCAAGATCGCCGCGCTGCGCGCGTTCTGGGAAGTCGACCGGGCGATGGGCACCGCGCGCGCCGTGTCCTGATCAACCCGCACAACGTGATCGGCCCCGATACCTTTCGAGGTATCGGGGCCGATTCGCGTTGCGGTGGTCAGTGGGCGACCGGGCAGCCCTTGGTCTGGTAGTCGACCGGCAGTTCCTTGATGCCGTTGAGCCAGCCCGAACGCAGGCGCTTCGGGTCGCCCATCTTGGTGATGTCGGGCAGGTGGTCGGCGATGGCGTTGAAGATCAGGTCGACCTCGAGGCGGGCCAGGTTCGCGCCGACGCAGAAGTGGGCACCGGTGCCACCGAAGGCCAGGTGCTGGTTGTCCTTGCGCATGATGTCGAACTTCTCCGGATGCTCGAAGACGTCCTCGTCGAAATTGGCCGAGCGGTACAGCATCACCAGCCGCTGGCCCTTCTTGATCTGCACGCCGCCGAGTTCGGTGTCCTCGAGCGCGGTGCGCTGGAAGGAGGTCACCGGGGTGGCCCAGCGGATGATCTCGTCGACGGCGCTGGCGGGGCGTTCCTTCTTGAAGAGTTCCCACTGGTCGGGGTTCTCCATGAACGCGATCATGCCGTGGCTGATGGCATTGCGGGTGGTCTCGTTGCCCGCGACGGCCAGCAGGATGACGAAGAAGCCGAACTCCTCGGGAGTCAGTGCCTCACCGTCGACATCGGCCTCGATCAGCGTGGTCACCAGGTCGTCGGCCGGACAGGCCTTGCGCGCCTCGGCCATCTGGTACGAGTAGCCCAGCAGCTCCATCGACGCCTTGACCGGGTCGATGTCGACATTGTCGGGGTCGTCGTAGCCGGTCATGTCGTTGGACCACTCGAAGACCTTCATCCGGTCCTCCTGCGGCACCCCGATCAGCTCGGCGATCGCCTGCAGCGGCAGTTCGCAGGCCACCTGGGTGACGAAATCGCCCGTGCCCGCCTCGGCCGCGGCCTTGACGATGCGCTCGGCGCGCGCGGACAGCTCGGCGCGCAGGCCGTTGACCGCGCGCGGGGTGAAGCCCTTGGCGATCAGCTTGCGCAGCTTGGTGTGCTCCGGGGCGTCCTTGTTGAGGATGACGAAGCGCTGCAGTTCGATCTGCTCGCGCTGGATGTCGTCGTTGAAGCGCGGGATCGCGGTGTTCTCGTAGGTGGAGAAGACATCGCTGCGCCGCGACACCTCTTTGACGTCGGCGTGCTTGCTCACCACCCAGAAGCCGTCGTCGTGGAAGCCACCGACCTCCGGCGACTGCGCGTTCCACCAGATCGGGGCCGAGCGGCGCAGCTCGGCGAATTCCTCCACCGGGACACGCTCGGCGTAGATGTCCGGGTCGGTGACGTCGAACCCGTCGGGCAGGTTCGGCAGGGTACCCGTGGCTTCGTTGCGCGGATCTACCACCAGATGTCTCCTTCGACAAACTGAAACACGTTCTACAATCATTCAAGCACAGGGGTTGCCGGTACGGAAGAACCTCGCGGTTTTACTCTGGGCTACAGAACAGAACTTGTTGCAGTTACGAGGGAGAATCAGATGGGCACACCCGTGATCGTGGAGGCCGTTCGCACCCCGATCGGCAAGCGTCGGGGGCAGCTTTCGGGACTGCACGCGGTAGAACTGCTCGGCCTGGCACAGCGCGGCCTGCTCGACCGGGCGGGCCTGGACCCGTCCGAGGTCGAGCAGGTGATCGGCGGCTGCGTCACCCAGGTCGGCGAGCAGGGCAACAATGTCACCCGCACGGCCTGGCTGCACGCGGGCCTGCCCTGGCAGACCGGCGCGACCACCGTCGACGCCCAGTGCGGCTCGGCCCAGCAGGCCAACCACCTCATCGCGGGCCTGATCGCCACCGGCGCGATCGATGTCGGCGTGGCCTGTGGCGTCGAGGCCATGAGCCGGGTGCCGCTGGGCGCCAATGTGCCGAAGGAGGCGGGCCCGCGCCGCCCGGCCAGCTGGTCGATCGACATGCCCGACCAGTTCGGCGCGGCCGAGCGGATCGCCCGCAGGCGCGGCATCACCCGCGCCGACGTGGACCAGTTCGGTTTGCGCTCACAGCAATTGGCCGCACAGGCCTGGGCCGAGGGCCGCTTCGATCGCGAGGTGCTGCCGGTCTCGGCGCCCGTGCTGGATTCCGAGGGACAGCCCACCGGCGAGAAGGTGGAGGTCACCCGGGACGGCGGCCTGCGCGCGACCACCCTGGAGGGCCTGTCGGCGCTGAAGCCGGTGGTCGAGGACGGCATCCACACCGCGGGCACCTCCTCGCAGATCTCCGACGGCGCCGCGGCCGTGCTGCTGATGGACGAAACCGTCGCGCGCCGTAAGGGTCTGCGCCCGCGCGCCCGCATCCACACCCAGGTGCTCGTCGGCGCCGAGCCGGAGTTCCACCTCGACGGACCGGTGCAGGCGTGCACCCGGCTGCTGGAACGCTCGGGAATGTCGATTTCGGATATCGATGTTTTCGAGATCAACGAAGCATTCGCTTCGGTCGCCCTTTCCTGGGCCGCTGTACACAAGCCGGACATGTCTCGGGTAAATGTCAACGGCGGTGCGATCGCAATCGGGCATCCGGTCGGCTCCACCGGCTCGCGCCTGATCACGACCGCGCTACACGAACTGGAGCGGACCGGCGCCGGCACCGCCATGGTGCTCATGTGCGCAGGCGGGGCCCTGTCCACCGGCACGATCATCGAGCGCCTGTAGACTGCTCTCACCGAAACCGGGCGCCCAGGTTGAACATTCATCCCAGGGCGCCCGGAACGTGTCGTACGCCACACAATCAAGGGGGCCGGGGGGACGATGACATATCAGCTATCTTTGAGTTACCATGAGTCCATGGTGGAAGACCCCTGCGACGGGCACGAACTCGGACACCCCACGGCTCCACAAGAGTCGTTGGCGTGGCCCGCAAACGCGACCGCCGCCGCCCCTGCACGCAGGTGAGCGCCGGAAATCGCAGAGAAATCCCGAATCAGGCGTAGGTTTTCAGTTACTGAGCCGCTAATATCAATGATACGTATCCGAGATAACGACTGTTAGTACAGTGAAGGGAATTGGGCGGCTCACAATGGCTGATTTCGCGGCGCGGCTGAACAAGCTGTTCGAAACCGTGCATCCCCCGGGGCGCAAGCCGCATACCAACGCAGAGGTTGCGGCTGCGCTGACTGCCTCCGGGCATCCGATCTCGAAGCCGTATCTCTCGCAGTTGCGGTCGGGACAACGAACCAACCCGTCCGACGAGACGGTGGCCGCCCTGGCGAAGTTCTTCAAGGTCAAGCCTGACTACTTCTTCAACGACATCTACGCGGCCAAGATCGACCACGACCTGGAGCTGCTCGCGCAGTTGCAGGGCTACGGGCTGCGTCGACTGTCCAGCAGGGCATTCGACCTCTCCGAAGAATCACAGAATCTGCTCACCTCCATGGCGGAGAAGCTTCGGGCAAGCGAAGGTTTGCCCGAAATTCCGCCGGATGGAACGGAATAGGATCCACACGGCGGTCGGCCTGACGCACCTGATGGTGTCCTGGGACCGGCCGGAGAAGATCGGATACGCACAGAGAACGGGCCTGAGACGGTGGGCAACCACCACCTCAGGCCCGTTCTCTGTGACATTTGCGGCTGGTGCCGCGGTTCTCGGCAGTGGGCGAGTCAGCCTCGGGAGGCGGTGGCTTTCGGGGCGGGGCCCGCGGCGGCGGCGACTTCCTCGTACTTGGTCGCGAGGGCGAGGACCCAGCCACGGGGGCTGACGCCGGGGGGTGGGGCGATCCAGCGGGCGTCGACGAACAGGTCACCCAGGGGGTTGCGGGCCCACTCGGCCACGACGGCGGCCCGCTCGGGGACCGATTCCGGGGGTTCGCCCGCCGCCGGGATGACGATGCCGCTGCCGGAGAGCAGATACAGCGCGTCCATCACCTGCGCGACGTGGTCGGAGGCCTTGAGCTGGGCGGATGTCGCGTTCTGCTCGGGTGCCACCACCTCGGGGAACCGGCCGACCATCAGCTTGTGCAGCGGCCGGATGCGGCGCAGCAGCACCCGCGCCCGCCACCACAACTCGATGACGATCGACACCGCGCCCAGCGAGATCAGCAGGCTCGCGATCTCCCACGCGGCCCAGCCCCACAGCGGCTCACCGGGCGGCGGCGGCACCGCGCCCTGCAGCGCGCGACCCGCGTTGGCGACCGCGAGGATGGCGACCAAAGCCGTTCCCGCCGTGTAGATCGCGATGCCACGACCCAGGGTGGTCCAGTCCAGATTGCGCAGACCGGTGGTGACGATGAAGACCGCGCCCAGCGCGACCACGATCCAGCCGAAGGTGAACGACCAGGCCAACGTGATCGCGATCGCCAGCGCGCCGATGCCGTAGACCACCGTCGCCACCTGGCGCAGATTGCGGCGCGACACCACCGGCCACGCCGCCGAGGCGACCACCGAGGTGGCGGTGGTGAACAGGATCCACGCCGAGACGACGATGCCGGTGGACAACCAGCCGTTGTGCACACCGCCGGGCAGCAGGTTGTCGACGGCGACCGCGATATCGGGAATGGCGACGGTCGCGGCGAGCGCGACCGCGGCCACCGCGACGACGATGGCGACGCGGGCCGTCGTGGCCGGCTTCACCAGCACGCGTCCCACTCGCGCACCCGCGGCAACCCAGACCAGCAGGGCTGTCAACCAGAGTGTCATCCGAGTGCCTCATCGAATCGAAGGACCGAGACGCCTGCGCCCCGGTTGTTGAACACGCGCAGGCGGGTCATCAGCATGGCCGCGAAGGTCTCGGCCTCCCATTCGGCGAGGTCGTCGGAGCCGTCTTCGACGATCTGCGCGTGCGCGCGCTGGCTGAGCATGTAGGCGATCAGGTCGTCGCTGACCTCGAGCGTGGTCTCCACGGTCGGGGCGCCCTCGTGGTCGAACACGATGTGGCCCAGTTCGTGGGCGAGGGTGTGGTCGCGGCTGGGCAAGGCGTCGGCGAGCACGATGATGTCGCGTTCGGGATAGAACCGGCGCTGCCCGCACACACCCGGCCCCAGCTGCGCGCTGGTGATCTCGATCTCGCGGTCACGTTCCAGCGAGACCGCCGCCACCACCTCGTCGAGGGTGGTCGCGTCGGAGTCGGCGGCCACCGCGCAGACCGCGTCGACGGCGGCGGCCACGCGGCGGTAGGACCGGGAGGTGCTCTGGGTCTTGCTCCTGCTCATCGAAGATCCCCTCACGACCTCGGTCCGAAGAACTCGGCACGCGCCGCGTTCACCCGCGCCTGGGCTGCCGCGGCACCTTGGAAACTCACTGCGCCCGAACCGGTTCCGGCCAGGGTGAGCGCGATCAGACCACCGATCACCGACAGCAGCTTCGGCTCGGGCAGGCCGCTGTTGTCACTGGTGGGGACGAACTCGTGATTGGGCTTGGCGGCCGGAGCGGGAGCGGCGGCGGGTGGCGCGGCAGGGGCAGGCGCCTCCGCCGCGGGCGGCGCTGCCGCCGGAACCGGCGCCGCCACAGCGATATTCGGTGCCGCGATCGAGGGCACGTCCGGGGCGGGCGGGATGGCGATCGACGGTAAGGCGGGGGCGGCCGGGGGCGTGGGCAGCGGGATCAGCAGCAGGAGCAGGGGGCTGGCCGAGCCGACCGCCGCGGAGCCCACGGCGGCGGAACCGGTCGCCGCCGAACCCGCACCGGCGGAACCGACCGCGGCCGAGCCGATCCCGGCGGAACCCACTGCGGCGGAACCTGTTCCGAGGACCGCCGAGCCGAGGCCGAGGGCCGCGGAGCCGGTGCCCGCGGCGGCCGAACCGACCGCGGCCGAGCCCGTCCCGAGCACCGCGGCGGCGCCCGCCGAACCGGTGGCGAGCACGCCCGCCGCACCGGCGGACCCCGTGGCCAGCACCGCGCCGACACCGGCCGAACCGGTGCCGAGGACCGCGGCGATGCCCGCCGAGCCCGTCCCGAGGACGGCGCCGACCCCGGCCGAGCCGGTGCCGAGCAGGATGCCGAGGCCCGCCGAGCCCGTGCCGAGGGCCAGACCCGCCGCGGCGGAACCGGCGCCTGCCGCGGAGCCGACGGCGGCCGAGCCGGAGGCGGAACCGGAGCCCGCTACTTCCTTGGTGGGGATGCCCTGATCGGACTGACCCGGGATGGAGAGCGGCTGCCATTCGTCTTCGGCGACGGGTGCGCCGGCCGGGTTGCTGCCGTGTTGTCCACCACCGGATCCACTGGGCACGGCGGGCAGAGCGGGGCTGCCGTTGTCCTGGCCCAGCCCGTTGTCGCTGTCCTGGCCCTGGCCCTGGCCCTGGCCCTGGCCGGGAGTCTGGTCGGTGGCGGGGCACTTGTCGGCCGGGCCGCCGTGCCCGCAGCTGTCACGCTGACGCTCCCCCGGCGCACCGGGCAGGGTCAGTTCCGCGTGCTCTCCGGCGTCTTGACCGTTGTCGCCGCTGCTCCCCGTCCCGCTGCTGCCACTTCCTGGCGCCTGGGCGGCGGGGGTGGACGGACTGCCGGGGGCGGCGACAGCGACCGCGGGCCCGAGTAGCGCACAACCTGCCAGCACACTCGCGGCGGCAAATACGCGCAACATGCGACCAACGGCCATGCGCTTGTCATCCCCTTCGTTCCCGGCGCAGCATTACCCCCGGTCGCGATTCATGCCGGGATCGACGAACAGTAGCCCATAGTAAACCCACCGCCGCTCCCCCGCAGAGGAGAGCAAAAGTCGTACAGCCCCCTGAACGCGCGTGAAATGGCAAAAGCACAGGTCCCGGGAGATTCCCGGGACCTGTGCCACAAAGTTTGCTATGCGCCGTAAACCGGTTCCGGCGCGACGCTCTTCTCGATCAGTTCGGCCACCACCGGACCCAGTTCGGCGGGGTTCCAGCGGGCGCCGCGGTCGACGGGCGCACCGTGCCGCCAGCCCTGCGCGAGCGCCACCTTCCCGCCCTCGACCTCGAACATCCGCCCGGTCACCCCGGCCGACTCGGCGCTGCCGAGCCACACCACCAGCGGGGAGATGTTCTCCGGCGCCATGGCGTCGAAGCCGGAATCCGGGGCCGCCATGGTGTCGGCGAAGACGGTCTCGGTCATCCGGGTGCGGGCGGCGGGCGCGATCGCGTTGACGGTGACGCCGTAGCGGCCGAACTCCGCCGACGCGGTGAGGGTGAGCCCGGCGATGCCCGCCTTGGCGGCGCCGTAGTTGCCCTGGCCGACGCTGCCCTGCAGACCGGCACCGGAGCTGGTGTTGATCACCCGGGCGTCGACCGGCCGACCGGCCTTCGACTCCGCTCGCCAGTACTCCGCGGCGTGACGCATGGTGGCGAAGTGGCCTTTGAGGTGCACGCGCACCACCGCGTCCCATTCGTCCTCGCCGAGGTTCACCAGCATCCGGTCCCGTACGAACCCGGCGTTGTTGACCAGCACATCCAGCCCACCGAAGGTGTCGACGGCCTGGCGGACGAGCCTGCGCGCGCCCTCCCAGTCGGCCACGTCGTCGTAGTTGGCCACCGCCTCGCCACCGGCCGCGACGATCTCGTCGACGACCTGCTGCGCCGGCGTCTCGGCGGTCTCGGCGCCGTCGAGGGCGGTACCGACATCGTTGACCACCACCCGGGCACCCGCCGCGGCGAACGCGAGCGCGTGCGCGCGACCGATCCCCCGGCCCGCGCCGGTGACGATGACCGTGCGGCCTGCGCAGATCTGCTGGTCGTCCATGTTCAAGACTCCTGTGTTCGTGCTTGTGACTCAGTGATTGGTGGTGGCGGCGTCCAGGAAGGCCGGGCGTTCGCCGCCGCCGTGGACGAGCAGGGTGGCCCCGCTGACGTGGGCGGCCAGCGGGGAGGCCAGGAAGAGGGCGGCATTGCCGACATCGGCCGGGGCGGCCAGCCTGCCCAGCGGGACGGTGCGGGCGACCGCGGCCACCCCGTCGGCGTCGCCGTAGTGCAGGTGGCTGAGCTCGGTCTCCACCGGGCCGACGACCACGGAGTTCACCCGCACCCTGGGCGCCCATTCGACGGCCAGCGAGCCGGTGAGGTTGTCCAGTCCGGCCTTGGCGGCGCCGTAGGCGGCCGTTCCGGGCGAGGGCCGGTGCCCGCTGACGCTGGTGATCATCACGATCGAGCCGCCCGTGTCCTGCTTCTGCATCACCGCGTTGGCGTGCTGGGCGATGAGCAGCGGCGCGAGCAGGTTCAGCTCGACGATCTTGGCGTGGAACTTCGGGCTCGCGGCCTCGGCGAGGGCGAAGGGGGCGCCGCCCGCGTTGTTCACCACGTGGTCGATGCGGCCGTGGGTGGCCACGATCCGGTCGAACATCGTGGCCACGGCGTCGGGATCGCGCACATCGCAGCTGTGGTGTTCGGTCCCGCCGATCGGTTCGTCGGCGGGCCTGCGCGCGCAGGTCAGCACGGTCGCGCCCGCGGCGAGGAAGGCCCGGCTGATACCCGCGCCGACGCCGCGGACCCCACCCGTCACCAGAACGATCTGCTCGGAAAGGTCGATTTCTACAGCCACCGTGTTAACCTACCAAGCAATTGCTTGCTTTGTCTCGGGTTCGCCGGGGCGCGCACGATGGGACACCGCGATGGGGATCAACCGTCACACCGAGACCGAGGGCGTCGAAGTCGTCACAGTCGACTATCCGCCGGTCAACGCACTGCCCTCCGACGGCTGGTTCGCGCTGGCCGAGGCCGTCCGGGCGGCCGGGCGCGATCCGGCGACCCGGGTGGTCGTGTTGCGCGCGGAGGGGCGGGGCTTCAACGCCGGCGTCGACATCAAGGAGATGAACGCCGACACCGGTCACACCGCGCTGATCCGGGCCAACCACGGCTGCTTCGACGCCTTCGCCGCGGTCTACGACTGCGAGGTGCCGGTGGTCACCGCGGTCAACGGCTTCTGTCTGGGCGGCGGCATCGGCCTGGTCGGCAACTCCGACGTGATCGTCGCCTCCGACGACGCCACCTTCGGCCTGCCCGAGGTCGACCGGGGCGCGCTCGGCGCGGCCACCCACCTGGCCCGGCTGGTCCCCCAGCATCTGATGCGGACCATGTTCTACACCGCGGGCAAGCTCACCGCCCAGCAACTGCACCACTACGGCTCGGTGTATCAGGTGGTGCCGCGCGCCGAACTCGACGCCGCGGCCATGGAGGTCGCCGAGAACATCGCGAACAAGGACGGCCGCGTGATCCGCGCCGCCAAGCGCGCGCTCAACGGCATCGATGTGCAGGACGTGCACCGGTCCTACCGCTACGAGCAGGGTTTCACGATGGAGCTGAACCTCGCCGGGGTCGCCGACGAGATCAGGGCGCGTTTCGACGACGATCTCGCCGCGCAGAAGAAGGAGAAGTAATCGCCATGCGCGACAAGAGGATGACGCTCGACGAGGTGGTCGGCGAGCTGCGCAGCGGCATGACCATCGGCATCGGCGGCTGGGGTTCCCGGCGCAAGCCGATGGCGCTGGTGCGCGCGCTGCTGCGCTCGGAGATCACCGACCTGACCGTGGTCACCTACGGCGGGCCCGATCTGGGTCTGCTGTGCTCGGCGGGCAAGGTCCGCAAGGCGTACTACGGGTTCGTCTCGCTGGATTCGGCGCCGTTCTACGACCCGTGGTTCGCCAAGGCGCGCACCTCCGGCGCGATCACCGTGCGCGAGATGGACGAGGGCATGGTCAAGTGCGGCCTGCAGGCGGCCGCCGCCCGGCTGCCGTTCCTGCCGATCCGCGCGGGCCTCGGTTCCGCGGTGCTCGACTTCTGGGAGGGCGAGCTGAAGACCGTCCGATCCCCCTACCCCGCCGCCGACGGCCGGACCGAGACGCTGGTCGCCATGCCCGCGCTGAATCTCGACGCCGCCTTCGTGCACCTGGACCTGGCCGACAAGCACGGCAACGCCGCCTACACCGGCGTCGACCCGTACTTCGACGACCTCTACTGCCTGGCCGCCGAACGCCGCTACGTCACCGCCGATCGTCTGGTGGAGACCGAGGAACTGGTGAAAGCCGTTCCGCAGCAGGCGATCATCCTCAACCGGATGCTGGTCGACGGCGTGGTGGAGGCACCCGGTGGCGCGCACTTCACCTTCGCAGGCAGCTACGGGCGCGACGAGAAGTTCCAGAAGCACTACGTCGCCGCCGCGGCCACCGACGAGTCGTGGGCCGAGTTCAAGGCGCGCTATCTCGACGTCTCCGAGGCCGAATACCAGGCCGCCGTCCACGCTTTCGCCGAGGAGCAGAAATGAAAGTGACCCGTGCCGAAGTTTGCGTCGTCGCCGCCGCGGAGATCTTCCGTGGGGCGGGTGAGATCATGGCCAGCCCCATGTCGACGGTCACCACCATCGGCGCGCGCCTGGCCCGGCTCACCTTCGAGCCCGATCTGCTGCTGTCCGACGGTGAGGCGCTGTTCTTCGCCGAGGTCCCCGCGATCGGCGCGAAAGCCCCTGTGGAGGGCTGGATTCCGTTCTCCAAGGTGTTCGACGTGGTCGCTTCCGGCCGCCGTCACGTGGTGATGGGCGCCAATCAGCTCGACCGGTTCGGCAATCAGAACCTCTCGGCCTTCGGCCCGCTCCAGCAGCCGACCCGGCAGATGTTCGGCGTGCGCGGCGCGCCGGGCAACACCATCAACCACGCCACCAGCTACTTCGTGCCCCGGCACAACAAGCGGGTCTTCGTCGACCAGGTCGACATCATCTCCGGAATCGGTTACGACCGTGTCGATCCCGACAACCCCGCCTACCGCTTCCACCACCTGCACCGCGTGGTGAGCAACCTGGGCGTGTTCGATTTCGGCGGCCCCGACCACACCCTGCGCGCGTTGTCGCTGCATCCGGGAGTGAGTGCCGACGAGGTCGCCGAGAACACCTCGTTCGCGGTGGCCGAGCTGGACACCGCCGGTGAGACCCGGCTGCCCACCGAGGAGGAACTGCGCATCATCCGAACCGTGCTCGACCCCAAGGGTTTCCGGGAGAAGGAAGTGGCGGCATGAGTCGGTTGCGCACTCCGCTCACCGAGCTGGTCGGGATCGAGCATCCGGTCGTGCAGACCGGTATGGGCTGGGTCGCCGGGCCGCGCCTGGTCGCGGCCACCGCCAACGCGGGCGGTCTCGGCATTCTGGCCTCGGCCACGATGACCTTCGAGGAACTCGAGGCGGCGATCGCCAAGACCAAGTCGCTCACCGACAAACCCTTCGGCGTGAACATCCGCGCCGACGCGACCGATGCCACCGAGCGCATCGACCTGCTCATCCGCGAGCAGGTGAAGGTCGCCTCCTTCGCGCTGGCACCGAAGCAGGACCTCATCGCCAAGCTCAAAGACGCGGGCGTGGTGGTGATTCCGTCGATCGGCGCGGCCAAGCACGCCGTGAAGGTGGCGTCCTGGGGTGCCGACGCGGTGATCGTGCAGGGCGGCGAAGGCGGCGGGCACACCGGTCCGGTCGCCACCACGCTGCTGCTGCCCTCGGTCCTCGACGCCGTCGACATCCCCGTGATCGCGGCGGGCGGCTTCTTCGACGGACGCGGCCTGGCGGCGGCGCTGAGCTACGGCGCGGCCGGGGTCGCCATGGGCACCCGCTTCCTGCTCACCCAGGAGAGCACCGTGCCCGAGGCCGTGAAGCGGGAATACCTCGCGCGCGGTCTCCAGGACACGGTGGTCTCGGTGAAGGTCGACGGCATGCCGCACCGGATGCTCAATACCGAACTGGTCGACAAGCTGGAGCACTCCGGCGGCTGGCGCGGCCTGTCGGCGGCGGTCGGCAACGCGGCCAAGTTCAAGTCCATGACCGGCATGAAGTGGTCGACGCTGGTGCGCGACGGGCTGGCCATGCGCAAGACCAAGGACCTGAGCTGGTCGCAGGTCGTGATGGCGGCCAACTCGGCCATGCTCACCAAGGCCGGACTGGTCGAGGGCCGCACCGACGCGGGCGTGCTGCCCGCGGGCCAGGTCACCGGCATCATCGACAGCCTGCCGACCGTGGCCGAGCTGGTCGAGCGGATCGTCGCCGACGCGGTGGCCCGCATCGAGTCGGTCGCGGGGCTGACCAGCGAACCCGCCGTCGACCAGCACTGATAGACGGGGGCGGTCTCACCCGCCCCGCTCAGGCGACCCGACATCGCCTGGGCACCCCGACCTGCCGTTGATCCGGCGAACCGACGCCGCCCCCGCCGACGGACGAGCCACCGTCTGCGGGGAGCCGGCCGAGCACCGGGCCGGGTGCGCACCCACGAAGTGCGCATCCGACCCGGTGTTTCTCGTTCCGGCGCCGGTAACGACGGCGTTCTAGAATGTGATGTATATCACGTAAGGGTGGGCCCGCGGGCCCACCGAGACATCGACCGGCGCGGAGGCCTGTCAGCAGTCGGGGGCGTAGTCCCCCACGCTGATGGGAGGTTGTGATGAGGGCGCTCGGCAGAAGGGCGATGGTGAGCACGTCGGCGGCGGCGCTGCTCGGCGCGGGCGTGGTGCTGGGTGTGGCACCCGCGCAGGCGCAGTGGCAGCCGGGCTGCGCGGCGTATCCGGTGAACAACACCGCGGCGTACTCGCAGTGTTACTGGCCCACCCGCCATCAGGTGCGCATCGAATGCAGGCAGTCGTGGGGCTGGTTCGGCAGTCCGTGGGGCACCTACCAGCGGTGGGGAAACGTGGCATGGGACGGCCAGCAGTCCTGGGCTCGCTGTGATTTCCCGGGCACGCTGGTGCGATGGGAGGTCGTGAACCCCTGGTGGTGATCCGGGTCGATCGCGGGGTGTGCCACCGGCATGCCCCGCACTCAGCGCGGGCGGACCTCGACGCGGTTGTCGTGGAACACCGCGCCACCCGCGTAGTCGGCATCGCGTTCGGCGATGGTGGCGTTGACGGTCGCGCCGCCGGTGAACTTGGCCCAGCGGCCCTTGGTGGTCGCGGCGACGCCGGGGCGGACGTGATCGGAGATCTCGACGATGGCCTCGAACGAACCGCGCTCGTTGAGCACCACGACCGGTGTGCCATCGGCGATTCCGCGTGCGGCCGCGTCGTCGGGATGTAAGGCGATCCGGGATTCGCCCGCGCGGCGGCGGAGTTCGGGGTTGGAGCCGAAGGTGGTGTTGAGGAAGTAGTGGGAGGCGGCCGAGATCAGGACGAGGCCGGGACCGGTGTCGCCGGGCGGGGTGAAGCCCGGGAGCGGGTCGTGTCCGGCGAGAGCGGCTCGGGCCGAGACGAATTGGAGCTTGCCCGCGGGAACGGGGCCCGGCTCGATCTTGAGGTAACCGTCGGCCCGGAGGCGGTCGAGGTCGTAGCCCTTCAGCAATTGCCGCATCAGTTCTTCGTCGGAGTCGTAGAGCGCGGGCTCGGTGAGACCCAGCCGTCGCGACAGCTGCCGGAAAGTCTCTGTGGTGGACAGGCATTCGCCCGGCGGCTCGATGGCGGGTTCGTTCCAGACCAGGTACAGGTGGCCGTACCCGGCGAGCACGTCGAGGTGCTCGGGCTGCATGGTGGCGGGCAGGACGATGTCGGCGTAGTCGACGGTGTCGGTCGAGAAGTGTTCCAGGACAACGGTGAACAGGTCGTCACGGGACAGTCCCTCGATCACGCGACGCTGGTCGGGATTGGAGCCGACCGGGTTGGCCGCGATCACGAACAGGGCTTTGACCGGTGGTCCCTCGGCTTCCAGCAGGGTCTCGCCGAGCCGGGTCATCGACAGGGTCCGCACGGGGTGCGGGAGCAGGTCGTCGCGGATCAGCGCCTCGAGATCGACCCGGAAGTGTCCGCTCGTCGAATAGTGCAGTCCCCCACCGGGAATCGCCCAGTCGCCGGTGACGCCGGGCAGGCAGGCGAGCAGCCGCAGCGCCATCCCGCCGCCCGCGTGCCGCTGCATGCCCTGGGAGGCACGGATGGCGGTCGGGCGGGTGCGGGCGATCCGTTCGCCGAGTCCGACGATCTGTTCCTCGGTGAGGCCGGTGATCGCCGCGACGCGGGCGGGCGGGTACTCGGCGATGCGCTCGCGGAACTCGGGCCAGCCCTCGGTGTGTTCGGCCAGGTAGGCGTCGTCCTGGGCGCCCAGCGACACGATGACGTGCAGCAGGCCCAGCGCCAGCGCCGCGTCGGTGCCGGGCAGCGGCGCCAGGTGCTCGTCACAGCGTTCGGCGGTCTTGGTGCGCACCGGGTCGATGGCGACCAGGTGCGCGCCACTGTCCTGGATGAATTTCCAGACGTGATGGCCGGAGCTGAGCGGATTGGTGCCCCAGAGCAGGATCAGTTCCGAGTGCGCCAGATCCTCGGGGTCCATGCCGCCGGAGGTCCCGAGGGTGTAGCGCACGCCCGCGCTGCCCGCGACCGAGCAGATGGTGGGCCGGTGGTGCGAGGCACCGAGCACATTGAACATCCGGCGGCCGGGGTAGCCCTCGAGCCCCTGGAGGTAGCCGAGGCTGCCGGTGCCGTGGAACGGCCAGATGGCCTCGGCACCGAATTCGTCGATGATCCCGGTGAGCCGCGTCGCGATCTCGTCCAGCGCGGTCTCCCAGCTGATCCGCTCGAACCGCCCCGACCCCTTCGGCCCGGTCCGGCGCAGCGGATACCGCAACCGGTCCGGCGCCCCGACCTGCTCGAGATAGCGGTTCACCTTCACACACAGCGCACCGCGCGTCACCGGATGCTCCTTGTTCCCGCGCAGCCCGGTCGCCACACCGTCCTCGACGGTGACCACCCAGGAGCACGCGTCGGGGCAGTCGAGCGGGCACGCACCGAGCACCTTCACACCGCCCATCGTAGGCAGCCCCACTGGACTCCCGATGGAGCGGTGATCGAGGTCGGACGGGCCTACCTGTCCAGGCGTTCGATGATGGTGACGTTGGCGGTGCCGCCGCCTTCGCAGATGGTGAGCAGGCCGTAGCGGCCGTTGACGCGCTCGAGTTCGTGCAGGAGGGTGGCGAAGAGTTTGGCGCCGGTGGCGCCGAGGGGGTGGCCAAGGGCGATGGCGCCGCCGTTGACGTTGACCTTCTCCGGGTCGGCGCCGATTTCCTTGATCCAGGCCAGGACGACCGGGGCGAAGGCCTCGTTGATCTCGATGACGTCGATGTCGTCGATGGTCAGGCCCGCCTTGTCCAGGGCCCACTGGGTGGCGGGGATGGGGGCGCTGAGCATGAAGATGGGGTCGGCGCCGCGGGCGCTGACGTGGTGGATGCGGGCGCGCGGGGTGAGGCCGTATTCCTGGACCGCCCATTCGGAGGCGAGCAGGGTGGCCGAGGCGCCGTCGGAGATCTGGCTGGCCACGGCGGCGGTGAGCGGGCTGCCCTCGCTCAGCGGCTGCAACGAGGCCATCTTCTCCAGGCTGGTCTCGCGCGGGCCCTGGTCGACGGTGAAGTCACCGACCGGCACGATCTCGGCCTCGAAGCGTCCCTCTGCGATGGCGGCGCGGGCGCGCTCGTGGCTGCGCAGCGCCCAGCGCTCCATGTCCTCGCGGGTGATGCCCCACTTCTCGGCGATCAGTTCGGCGCCGCGGAACTGCGAGACCTCACCGGTGCCGTAGCGCGTGTCCCAGCCGGTGGCGCCGACGAACGGCGAGTCGAAGCCGTACTCCTTACCCGCCAGCATGGCCGCCGAGATCGGGATGGCGCTCATGTTCTGCACGCCCGCGGCCACGATGACCTCGGCGGTGCCGGACATGATGGCCTGCGCGCCGAAGTTCACGGCCTGCTGGCTCGAACCGCACTGCCGGTCGACGGTGACGCCGGGAACCTCTTCGGGGTAGCCGGCGGTCAGCCACATGGTGCGGCCGATATTGCCCGCCTGCGGGCCGATGTTGTCGACACAGCCGACGATCACGTCGTCGACCACGGCCGGATCGATCCCGGTGCGCTCGATCAGCCCGCGCAGCGCGGCGGCGCCGAGGTCGGCCGGATGCACACCGGCCAGCGCGCCACCGCGCTTGCCGACCGCGGTACGCACCGCGTCGATCACGTAAGCCTGTCGCAGCGGGGTGTAGGGCCGAGCGGTCATGGGGAAACTCCTAGGTGGGACTGCTCCCGGGCACGGTGAGCCCGTCGAGCACGATGGTGAGGTATTGCTGGGCAAGGTTTTTCACGGTGATCGGGCCACCGGGGGTGTACCAGCGCACCGCGACCCACACGGTGTCGCGCAGGAAGCGGAAGGCCAGTTCCACGTCGAGTTCGGGCCGGAAGCTGCCGTCGGCCACACCGGCGGTGAGCACCCGGTGCCACAGGTCGCGGAACTCGATGTTGAATTCGCGGATGTAGCCGAAGCGCTCGACGTCGCGCAGGTTCTTGGCCTCGGCCTGGTAGATGGCGACGGCGGCGTGGTGCCGGTCGAAGGCTTCGTAGGAGGCCAGCACCAGCGCCTCGAGGGTCTCGCGCGAGCTCAGCCCGGCGGCCGCGATCTCGCGGTAGCGGCCGAACAGGTCGTCGAGGAAGCCGCGCAGGATCTCGTCGACCATCGACTCCTTGGAGTCGAAGTGGTGGTACAGGCTGCCGGAGAGGATGCCCGCCGAATCCGCGATATCGCGCACCGTGGTGGCGCGCAGTCCGCGTTCGGCGAACAGGTCGGCGGCGAGGTCGAGGAGTTCGGCGCGGCGCGTGCGTTTCACGGTATCGGGTGCGGTCACACCTGACATCGTACAACCAAGCAATTGCTTGGTTCCCTGAATCGGGAACCCCCGTGCCACGCCGAGCCGATCATGCGCGTTGACTGCTCACCGAGACCACCTCACCGGTCAGGTATGAGGTGTAGTCACTGGCCAGCATGGCGATCGTTGCCGCCACTTCCCAGGGTTCGGCGGCGCGGCCGAAGGCTTCGCGCTCGCTGAGGGCGTCGAGCAGTTCGGTCGAGCTGACCTTGTCCAGGAACGGATGACGCGCGATGCTCGGCGCCACGGCATTGATCCGCACCCCGAATTCGGCGGCCTCGACCGCGCTGCACCGGGTCAGCGCCATCACGCCCGCCTTGGCGGCGGCGTAATGGGCCTGACCGTGCTGGGCCCGCCAGCCGAGGACGCTGGCATTGTTGACCAGCACGCCACCGTGCCCCGCGTTCCGGAAATAGCCGAGGGCCGCGCGGGTGCAGCGGAAGGTGCCGGTCAGCGTGATGTCGAGGACCTGGTCCCACTGCTCGTCGGTCATGTCGACCACCGGCGTCTCGCCGCCGAGCCCGGCGTTGTTGACCATGATGTCGATGCGGCCCAGCGCTGCGGCGGCCTCGGTGAGCAGGCGGTTCACCTGTTCGGTGTCGCGCACATCGCACACCACCGCGGCCACCTGACGCTCCGGGAACTCCTTGGCCAGCAGTTCGGCGGTCTCGGTGAGCCTGCGCTCGTGCCAGTCGGAGACGACGACATCGGCGCCCTCCTCCAGCAGCCTGCGCGCGGTGGCCGAGCCGATGCCGGTGCCCGCGGCGGCGGTGATCACGGCCTTACGGCCGGTCAGTAGGCCGTGGCCGGGAATGGACGGGGGCGGGACGGACAGTGGACCGGTCACGGGCGGGCCTCCCGCGGCAGACCGAGCACCCGCTCGGCGATGATGTTGCGCTGCACTTCGTTCGAACCTCCGTAGATGGTGTCGGCGCGGCTGAACAGATACAGCCGCTGCCATGCGGTCATGTCGTCGTCCCCGGTGACCAGCCCGGCGGCGCCCTGCACCGCCATGGCGAGCTCGCCGAGTCCGCGATGCCAGTTGGCCCACAACAACTTCGAGACCGAGGCGCCGCCCGCGTCGTCGTGGTCCTCGCTCATGGTGCGCAGCGCGTGCGCGCGCAGCACCCGCAGCCCGACCCAGGCGCGGTCGAGCCGGTCGGCGATGAGCGGGTCGTCGGCGGCACCGGTGCGCCGGGCCAGTGCCTCGATATCGGCGAGCTCGCGGGCGAAGCGGATCTGCTGACCGAGCGTGGAGATGCCGCGCTCGAAGGTCAAGGTGCCCATGGCGATTCGCCAGCCGTCACCGGGTTCGCCGACGACCAGGTCGGCGTCGGTGACGGCGTCGTCGAAGAACACCTCGTTGAATTCCGAGGTGCCGGTGAGCTGTTCGATCGGGCGCACCTCGATACCCGGCTGGTCCATCGGCACCAGCAGGTACGACAGCCCCTTGTGCCTGCTCGAGCCGCGCTCGGTGCGCGCGATGACGAAGCACCAGTCGGCCACGTGCGCGAGCGAGGTCCAGATCTTCTGGCCGTTGATCACCCACTTGCCGTCCTCCAGGCGCGCGGTGGTGCTGACCGCCGCCAGGTCGGACCCGGCGCCCGGCTCGGAGTAGCCCTGGCACCACAGCTCGCCGACCGAGCGCACGCCCGGCAGGAAGCGGCGCTTCTGATCCTCGGTGCCGAAGGCCAGCAGGGTCGGGCCGAGCAGTTCCTCGCCCACGTGCGAGACCCGCGCGGGCGCGTCGGCCTTCGCGTACTCCTCGTGGAAGATCACCTGCTGGCGCACGCTGGCACCGCGGCCGCCGTATTCGACCGGCCAGCCCAGGCAGGTCCAGCCGGACGCGGCCAGGTGCCGGTCCCAGGCGAGGCGCTCGTCGAAGTATTCGTGTTCGCGGCCGGGTCCGCCGGTGCCGCGCAGGTCAGCGAACTCGCCGGAGAGATTTTCGGCCAGCCAGTCGCGTATTTCCGCGCAAAACTCCGCGTCGGAGGTCGCGGTATCGGAATCTGAGGTCTGGATCACACCCACGCCGATAGGATAACCTACCAAGCACTTGCTTTGTTAGCTGCTTCGTGGAGAACAGCAACCGCACAACGGTGAGGACCCCGTGACACCCCCTGCACAAACCACCCCGCAGGCGCTGCGAGACATCGCCGCGGCGCACCCGCACGAGCCCGCCCTGATCGACGGCGCGATCCGCCTGACCTGGGCCGATCTGCTCGATCAGGTGCGCGTCGCCGCTCGCGCGCTGATCGCCCGCGGCATCGTCACCGGCGATCGGGTCGCCATGTGGGCACCCAATACCCACCACTGGGTCGTCGCCGCGCTGGCCGCGCATTCGGTCGGCGCCGCGCTGGTTCCGCTCAACACCCGCTATGTCGCGGCCGAGGCGGCCGATGTGCTGGCCCGGGTCGACGCGGCGGCGCTGTTCGTCGCCGGGCCGTTCCTCGGGCGTGACCGGGCCGCCGAGCTGCTCGACAAGGTTCCGGATCTGGGAATCGGGACGGTCGTCGTCATCCCGGTCGAGGCCGACGCGCCCGTCACGACGACGCCGAACGCGGAGCCGGCCGAGGTAATGCCAGGCCGCGACGGGCAGCGGGCAGCGCCCGGCCGCGACGCCGATCCACGAACGCCCCAGGTGACGCTGAGCTGGGAAGAACTGCTCGCCCAGGCCGCGACCGTGCCCGAGGCGGTCGGCGAACAGCGGGCCGACGAGGTCTCCCCCGACGACATCGCCGACATCCTGTTCACCTCCGGCACCACCGGCCGCAGCAAGGGCACCCTGGTCGCGCACCGGCAGGCGCTGGGTGTGGTGCGCGGCTGGGTCGAGTGCTCCACCCTGCGCGCCGACGACCGCTACCTGATCATCCCGCCGTTCTTCCACAACTTCGGGTACAAGGCGGGCATCCTCGCCTGCCTGGTCACCGGGGCCGCGATCGTTCCCCAGGCGACCTTCGACGTGCCTGCCGCGCTCGCGCTCATCGAGTCCGAGCGCATCACCGTGCTCACCGGTCCGCCGACCATCTACCAGACCATCCTCGAGCATCCCCAGCGCGCCGAACGCGATCTGAGCTCGCTGCGGGTGGCGGTGACCGGCGCGGCGACCGTGCCGGTGGTGCTGATCGAGCGGATGCGCGACGACCTCGACTTCGAGGTGGTCATCACCGCCTACGGCCTGTCCGAGTCGGCCGGTTTCGGCACCATGTGCCGCCCCGAGGACGACGCGAAGACCATCGCCAACACCTGCGGCGGCCCGATCGCCGATTTCGAACTGCGCCTGTCCGAGGCCGGCGAGGTGCTGCTGCGCGGTCCCAATGTCATGCTCGGCTACCTCGACGATCCGGAGGCCACCGCCGAGGCCATCGACGCCGAGGGCTGGCTGCACACCGGCGATATCGGTGTCGTCGACGAGCGCGGCTATCTGAAGATCACCGACCGGCTCAAGGACATGTACATCACCGGCGGATTCAACGTCTATCCCGCCGAGATCGAACAGACCCTGGCCCGCCTCGACGGCGTCGCCGAATCGGCGGTGATCGGGGTGCCCGACGAGCGGATGGGTGAGGTCGGCAAGGCCGTCGTGGTCCGCAAGGCCGGATCGAGTCTGACCGAAGCCGACGTGATCGCCTTCGCCACCGGTGAATTGGCCAATTTCAAAGTGCCCCGGCTCGTGGAGTTCCGCGACCAGCTGCCCTACAGCGCGGCGGGCAAGGTGCTCAAGCGTGAGCTACGTGAGGAGAAGTCGTGAGTCCCGAATCCGAAACCGACGTCGTCACCTATGAGGTGCGCGGGCCGGTCGCCGTCGTCACCATGAACCGGCCCGATTTCCGCAATGCGCAGAACTCGAAGATGACCTACGCCCTCGACGCCGCCTTCGTGCGCGCGGTCGAGGACCCGGAGGTCAAGGTGATCGTGCTGGCGGGCAACGGGAAACACTTCAGCGCGGGCCACGATATCGGCACCCCGGGCCGCGACCACCATGTGCGCTACGAGAACAAGGCCGCGCTGTGGTGGGACCATGTGGACCGCCCCGGCGGCGATCAGCGTTTCGCCCGCGAGACCGAGGTCTACCTGGGCATGTGCAGGCGCTGGCGGGAGATCCCCAAGCCCACCATCGCCATGGTGCAGGGCGCGTGCATCGCGGGCGGGCTGATGCTGGCCTGGGTGTGCGATCTGATCGTCTGCTCCGACGACGCGTTCTTCTCCGATCCCGTTGTCCGGATGGGCATTCCGGGTGTGGAGTATTTCGCGCATCCGTGGGTGATGGGTCCGCGCGCGGCCAAGGAATTCCTGTTCACCGGTGACCGGTTCGGCGCCGCCCAGGCCAAGGAATGGGGCATGGTCAACCGGGTCGTGCCGCGTGACGATCTCGAATCCGAGGTGCTGGCCCTCGCCGAAAAGATCTCGGCCATGCCGCAATTCGGGCTCGCGCTCACCAAGAAGGCGGTCAACCAGGCCGAAGACCTGATGGGAATGCGCAGCGGCATGGATTCGGTCTTCGGGCTGCACCATTTCGCACACGCCCACAATGCCGAAGTCGGCGCCGATTCGCTGGGCGGAATGAACGCCCGCTCGATGAAGGACAAAGCGTGAATCTCGAGATCGACCCGGCAGCCCAGGCTTTCCAGCTGGAGGTGCGCGAATTCCTCGCGACCCACGTTCCGCGAAAGCCGTTGCCGTCCATGGACACCGCCGAGGGTTTCGAGGCGCACCGCGAATGGGAGGCGACCCTGGCGGGCGCGCGCCTGTCGGCGGTGTCGTGGCCGCGGGAATACGGTGGCCGCGACGCTTCCATCCTGGAGTGGGTGCTCTTCGAGCAGGAGTACTACGCGGCGGGCGCGCCCGGCCGCGTCGCCCAGAACGGCATCTTCCTGCTCGCACCGACCCTGTTCGAGCACGGCACCGAAGAACAGCTCGCGCGCATCCTGCCGCGCATGGCCCGCGGTGCCGACATCTGGGCGCAAGCCTGGTCCGAGCCCGAGGCGGGCAGCGATCTGGCGAGCCTGCGCTCGACCGCGCGCCGCACCGAGGGCGGCTGGATTCTCAACGGCCAGAAGACCTGGAGCTCGCGCGCGTCCTTCGCCGACTGGGCCTTCGGCCTGTTCCGCAGCGACCCCGACGCCCAGCGTCACCACGGCCTCACCTACGTGATGTTCCCGCTCACCGCCGAGGGAGTGAGCGTGCGCCCGATCCCGCAGCTCGACGGCGAACCCGGCTTCGCCGAGATCTTCCTCGACGACGTCTTCGTCCCCGACACCGACGTGATCGGCGCCCCCAACGAGGGCTGGCGCGTGGCCATGGCCACCTCGAGCAACGAACGCGGCCTGTCGCTGCGCAGCCCCGGCCGCTTCAGCGCCACCGCCCAGCGGCTGATCGACCTGTGGCAGGAGTCCACCGACCCGGCCGACACCGCCGCCCGCAACGCCGTGGTGGACGCCTGGCTCGGCGCCGAGGCCTACCGCCTGCACACCTTCGGCACCGTCACCCGGCTCACCGACGGTGGCCAGCTCGGCGCGGAGTCCTCGATCACCAAGGTGTTCTGGTCCGAACTCGACATCGCCATGCACGAGACCGCCCTGGATCTGCTCGGGTCGGCCGCCGAACAGCAGAGCAGGTGGACCGACGGCTATCTGTTCTCGCTGTCGGGCCCGATCTACGCCGGTACCAACGAGATCCAGCGCAACATCATCGCCGAGCGCATCCTCGGCCTGCCCCGTGAGAGCAAGCGGTGAGCGCGCCGTCGCGCGTGCGTGCGACCGCCATGGCACTGCCCGACCGGGCGGACACGGCCGCGCGCCGCACCGCCCGTCCCAGCACAGGAGGTCAGCGATGAGATTCGCCCTCAGCACCGAACAACTCGATTTCGCCGCCGAGTTGCGCAAGATCCTCGACGCCGGTCAGGTGCCCGCCGCCGTGCGGGCCTGGTCCGACGGTGACACCGTCAAGGGTCGGGCGCTGCTGCGGCAGCTCGCCGAGATGGGTGTCTTCGGGTTGATCGTCGACGAGCGGTACGACGGTGCCGACGCGACGCCGGTCGACCTGGTGGTCGCGTTGATCGAGGCGGGGCGCGCGGCGCTGCCCGGTCCGGTGATCGAGTCGGCGGCGGTGATTCCCACGCTGCTGCAACGTCTTCCGGATTCCACGGTCGCCCAGCGGTTCCTGCCCGCGCTCGCGTCCGGAGAACAGCTCGGCACCATCGCCTTCGACGACCCGCAGCGTGGGATCGCGCTCGACGCGGACACCGCCGATCTGGTGCTGGTCGCTGCCGGGAGTCGCGTCACCACCGGCACGAAGTCCACGGGGGTGGCGGCTTCGGTCGACCCGGCCCGCAAGCTCTCTCAGCTCGCCGCCGATGCCCTGATCGCCGAGGGACCCGAGGTCGAGGCCGCCATCGCCTACGCCTTCGACCTCGGTGTCCTCGCCTGCGCCGCACAGCTGCTCGGCGCCGGGCGCGCGATTCTCGAGCAGACCACGGCCTATGCCAAGCAGCGCAAGCAGTTCGGTCGCGCGATCGGCGAATTCCAGGCGGTGAAGCAGCAACTCGCCGATGTGCTGATCGCCCTGGACCTGGCCGAACCGCTGCTCTACCGCGCGGCGCTGACGCTGGACTCCGACGATCGCGCCCGCGACGTGTCGGCCGCCCTGGTGACCTGCGCCGACGCCGCCCACCGCGCCGCCCGCGCGGGCCTGCAGGTGCACGGCGCCATCGGCTACACCGCCGAATGCGACCTGTCGCTGTGGCTCACCAAGGTCACCGCGCTGCGCACCGCCTGGGGCACCGCCGATTTCCACCGTGCCCGCATCGCCGCGGCGCTACGCACGGAAGCAGCGAGCTGATGGGCTCGCAGCGCACCGCAACGGTGCCGATCCCTGACCATCGCGAGGAGTCCCATGTCGTCGAATGAACTCATCGAATTCCGTGATTCGGTGCGCGCCCTGCTGGACAAGCACGCGAACTCCGCCGCCCTGCGCACCGCCATCGACACCGATCTCGGCTACGACCCGAAGCTGTGGGCGATGCTGTGCGAGCAGGTCGGCGTCGCCGCGCTGGCCGTCCCCGAGGAGTGGGGCGGCGCGGGGGCCGGGCTGGTCGAATCACTGATGGTGGTGGGCGAATTGGGCCGGGTACTCGGGTCGGTGCCGATGCTCGGGTCGGCGGTGCTCGGCGTGCAGGCCATCCTCCTCGCCGAGGACGACCGGGCCGGCGCGCGACTCCTCCCCGACCTTGCCGACGGATCGCGCACAGCCGCACTGTGCTGGGCCGACGCCGAGGGATGGGATCATCCGGGCGTCACCGCCACCGACGGAAAGCTCCATGGCACAGCGCATTACGTGCTGCACGGCGCTCAGGCCGACCTGCTGCTGGTACTCACCGACGCGGGACTGTTCGAGACCACCGTTGACGCGTCCGGCGTCACCGTCACCCCGACGCCCGCGCTCGACCCCACCCGCCGACTCGCCACCATCACCTTCAGCGGCACCCCCGCCACCCGCATCGGCAGCGGCGACCCGGCGGCCCTGCGTGCCCGGCTGCGCGATATCGCCTGGGCCGCCCTCGCGGCCGAGCAGGTCGGCGCGGCGCGCCGGTGTCTGGAACTGACCGTCGACTACACCGCCTCGCGCGTGCAGTTCGGTCGTCCCATCGGCAGTTTCCAGGCCCTCAAGCACCGCATGGCCGACATGTACGTGCTGGTGGAGTCAGCGGATTCGGCCGCGCAGGCCGCCGTGCAGGCGGTCGCCGAGAACGCGCCGTCGGCCGCCGAGGACGTCTGGGTCGCCCGCGAGCACTGCACCGAGACCTTCTCCACCGTGGCTGCTGAGACCATCCAGCTGCACGGCGGCATCGCCATCACCTGGGAGCACGACGCGCACCTCTACTTCAAGCGCGCCCACGCCACGAGCGAACTCTTCGGCACCGGCAAACGCCCGACAGCCGCCTGACCGCGCCGCGAAAGCCCTGGCTGCCCGCCCGCAGCCAGGGCTTTCCGCTGTCGTGCGCCATCTCACCGCTACACCCCTCGATTTAGATAGTTAGCTTATGTAATAATGTGAGGCGTGCAGCAGAACGAGCAGCCCTCCGCAGACGACATCGTGGTCGACCTGTTGGTCACTGCCGGTCGGCTCACCCGGTTGGCCGGGGCGATCAGCGAGGACGAGGTGCCCCGGGCGGTCCTGCGGGCCCTCGCCGTGCTCGACGAGCACGGGGGAATCCGCGTCAGCGAATTCGCCCGGATCGATCGATGTTCACAACCGGCGGCAACGGCGCTGCTGGGACGACTCGTCACCGACGGACTCGCCACCCGCACCAAGGACCCGCACGATTCGCGGGCGGTGCTGGTGGAGCTCACCCCGGCCGGCCGGACCCGCCTGGCCACCGCGCGGCGCGCCTTCGCCGCCGCCATGGCACCCGGACTCGCCGACTTCCCGCTGGATCGGCTGATCCGGCTCGACACCGACATGAACGACCTGCTGACAGCCCTGCGCGCGGTTGCCCGCGGTCGACAGTGAAGCAACCAGGAGCTCTGTATGAGTAGCAGCCCCGTGTTGACTCGCGACGACAACGCCGCGGCCACCACCCCGTCGACCGGGCAGCCCAAGGCTGTCTGGGCCGTCGCCTTCGCCAGCGTGATCGCGTTCATGGGCATCGGCCTGGTCGACCCCATTCTCAAGCCGATCGGCGAACAACTGCACGCGAGCCCGTCGCAGGTTTCGCTGTTGTTCACCAGCTATATGGCCGTCACCGGCGTCGCGATGCTGATCACCGGTGTCATTTCCAGCCGGTTCGGAGCGAAGAAGACGCTGCTGTCGGGTCTTGCGATCATCGTGGTGTTCGCGGCGCTGGCGGGGATGTCGTCCACGATCGGCGAGATCATCGGCTTCCGCGCGGGCTGGGGTCTGGGCAACGCGCTGTTCATCGCGACGGCGCTGGCCACCATCGTCGGCGCGGCCACCGGCGGCGTCGCCAAGGCGATCATCCTCTACGAGGCCGCGCTCGGCATCGGCATCGCGACCGGACCGCTGCTGGGCGGGCTGCTCGGCGGCATCAGCTGGCGCGGACCGTTCTTCGGCGTGTCGGTGCTGATGGCCATCGCCTTCATCGCCATCGTCGTGCTCCTGCCCGACATGCCCAAGCCCGCCAAGCCGACCTCGATCACCGCACCCTTCAAGGCGCTGCGCCACCGCGGGCTGCTCACCGTCAGCATCACCGCGCTGCTCTACAACTTCGGCTTCTTCACCTTGCTCGCCTACACCCCGTTCCCGCTGGACATGGGCACCTACGCGATCGGCTTCATCTTCTGCGGCTGGGGCATCCTGCTCGCCCTGGCCTCGGTCTTCCTGGCCCCGAAACTCCAGGCCCGCTTCGGCACCCTGCCGATGATGGCGCTGTCACTGGGCCTGTTCGCCGCCGATCTGGCCGTCATGGCCCTGTTCACCGAACACAAGATCGTGCTGATCGTCGGTGTCGTCATCGCCGGCCTGTTCCTCGGCGTGAACAACACCCTGATCACCGAGGCCGTCATGATCTCGGCCCCCGTCGAACGCTCCACCGCCTCCGCCGCCTACAGCTTCGTCCGCTTCGCCGGCGGCGCGGCCGCCCCCTGGGTAGCGGGCAAGCTCGGCGAACACAGCATCTCCCTCCCCTTCTGGCTGGGCGCCACCTTCACCGCCGCCGCCGTAGCCGTCCTACTCCTCGGCCGCTCCGCCCTCTCCCACATCGACGCCCACGACCCCGCACCCCACAGCGTGGAAGAAGCCCAAGCCCTCACCGTCGCCGACTGACCCGCAGCGCAGCCGAGCTTTCACCGCTCGGCTGCGCTGTCCACGAAGGCCACTGCGCCATACTCGTATTCCGCTTGCCTGATCGCAGAAGCGACATCGTCGTGATAGGTGTCGGTGATGCAGCCGTCGAACCGGCTCCCGATGCCTATGTGTGGGGGCAGTAGGTCCGCCCCTCGGGGGACGCGCCGCGAGCGGCGGGACCGGTGATCGCGGGCGTACCGTCGAGAAGGTGACTGATACCCAGCGGTGGCGGGGGCGGATTGCGGGGAGTTCCAAGCGGGTGCGGGTGTATCTGCGGGGGCGGTTGGTGGGTGATACTTTGCGGCCGTTGTTGGTGTGGGAGGTTCCGTACTATCCGACGTATTACGTGCCGTTGGTCGATATCTGTGCGGATCTGGAGCCGAACGGGGGTAGTGAGCATCATGACGGGCGGGGTACCGCTACGGGGTACGACGTGGTCGTGGATGGGTTGCGGGCCGAGGGGGCGGCGGTGCGGTATGCGGATTCGCCGTATCCGGATCTGAAAGACGCTGTGCGGCTGGAGTTCGGCGCGTTCGACTGGTTCGAGGAGGACGAGCCGATCTTCGTGCATCCGCGTGATCCGTATTCGCGGGTCGATATTCTCGCCAGTTCGCGGAATGTGCGGGTGGAGGTCGACGGGGTGACCGTGGCCGATTCCTCTTCGCCGCGGATTCTGTACGAAACCGGGCTGCCCGCACGGTATTACCTGCCGCTGCCCGATGTGCGGATGGATCTGCTGACGCCCTCCGACACCCACAGCAGCTGCCCGTACAAGGGGACCGCCGACTACTGGCATGTGGAGGTGGAGGGCGCCGAGCATCGCGACATCGTGTGGATCTACCGGACGCCGCTGCCGGAGAGCCAGAAGATCGCGGGGCTGGCCTGCTTCTACAACGAGAAGGTCGACATCTTCGTCGACGGGGTGTTGCAGGAGCGGCCGGACACACCGTTCAGCTGATCACTCGGGGATCTCGAGCACGCCCTCGTCGACCGCCCATTTGATGGACTTCTCCAGCGACGGGCACGATTCCGGCCTGCCGGGACGGGCGCCGTGCGCGCTGAGCTGGGCGAAGACGGGGCAGTGCGTGTCGGGTCGTTCGGTCCACTGCACCGAGGTCTGGTGCGCGCTGGATTTGCGCACCAAGACCTGGGCCTGGCAGGCCTGACACCGCAGCGGTGTCAGGCCGTTGTCCAGGTAATGCTGCTTGTCGACTGTGGTCTGGGCACGCACCGCCGCTTGCCGCGCGGGCTGATCGGCGAAGTCGGGCGCTTTGGCCCAGGTCGGTGAAATCGACGCGCGGTGCGTCGAATCCGGTGCACGATGCGGACTGCCAGACCCCGGGGACATACCTACACGCCCGCCTCTTCGGACTCGGCCTTGCGGCGCAGGTTCTCCGCCACCTCGGCCTCCCAGGCCTGGTTGGCCTTGGTGGTGTCGACCTCGAACTCGAAGCGCTGGGTCATCTTCTCGGTGACGTCGGCGGCATCGACATAGAACTGCTCGTACCAGCGGCGCAGCTGATAGACCGGGCCGTCCTCCTCGCACAGCAGCGGATTCTCGACCTTGGACTTGTGCTTCCAGATCTCCACGTCCTGCAGGAAGCCGTCGCCGAAGAACTCGGTCATCGAGGCGGCCAGCTTCTCTGCGGTGGCGTCGTCGATGCCCTTGGGCTTCTCCACGGCCAGGCCGTACTGCAGCACGAAGGCGTCCTGGCTGACCGGGTAGTGGCAGTTGATCAGCACGACCTTGATCTCGTATCCGCCGTAGATGTTGATCAGCGGATTGACCATGTACGACGGCCCGAAGTACGAGGCCTCCGACTTCAGCAGCGTCTCGCCGCCGTACTTGGCGGCCATGCCGATGTCGGGGCGGCCCTTGGTCTCGAGGAACTGCGTGGCCACATGCCCTTCGAAGACGTTCTTGAAGTACGTCGGGAAGGCATAGTGGATGTAGAAGAAGTGCGCCATGTCCACGACGTTGTCGATGATCTCGCGGCAGTTGGAGCCCTCGATGTGCATCGTGTTCCAGGTCCACGGCGTCCAGCCGCTGTCATGAACCTCGCTGGGGTTGCCCTCGGTGTCGGTGTAGGGGCCCTCGATGTGCGGGATCGTGACGTCGGCGGGCGGCTCGTTGCCCTCGTGGTCGTGCCAGATGAACAGCTGACCGTTACGTTCGAGCGTGGTCCACTTCCTGGTGCGGGCCAGCGGCGGAACGCGGCGCGCGTACGGAATCGAGGTGCACTTGCCGCTGGCGCCCCAGCGCCAGTCGTGGAACGGGCAGGCGATGTCGTCGCCCTTGACCGTGCCCATGCTCAGGTCGCCGCCCATGTGCCTGCAGTAGGCGTCGAGCACGCGGATCTCGTCGTTGGTGTCGGTCCACACCACGAGCTTGGTGCCGAAGATCTCGATCGCGTGCGGCTTGCCGTCGCGGTAGGTCTTCGCGAGACCGACACAGTGCCAGCCGCGCGCGAACCTGGTCGGCGTGGTGCCGACGTCGAGTTCCCTCACCTTGGGGTTGACTGCCATCCCGAACCCTCCTTGTTCACTAGAACACGTTACAAAATGAGGGCGCTTCACGCCAGTTGTCCAGCGAACTTCGCTCCACGCCCCTGTTATATCCGAGGTAGGGCCATCTTCTCGACAGAAATGAGAACCTGTTCTAATCTCAGAGTCGAACAAGAACCGGTTGTCGATCCGACAAGGCAGGAGCGGGCTCCGAAATGACGCAAGAAGTGACCGAACGGGTCGAGGCACTGCTGCCGACACTGCGTGAACGCGCGCAGGAGGCCGAGGACCTGCGCCGCATTCCCGAGGAATCCATGAAGGCGCTGCAGGAGACCGGCTTCTTCCGGCTGCTCCAGCCCACCCAGTGGGGCGGGCACGCCGCCGACCCGGTCGTCTTCTACGACACCGTGCGCCGCATCGCCAGCGCCTGCGGGTCCACCGGCTGGGTGGCGGGCATCATCGGCGTGCACAACTGGCACCTCGCGCTGTTCGATCAGCAGGCCCAGCAGGACGTCTGGGGCGAGGACACCGACGTGCGGATCTCCTCCTCCTACGCCCCGATGGGCGCCGGTCAGGCGGTCGAGGGCGGCTACATCGTGCGCGGCTCGTGGGCCTGGTCCTCGGGCTCGGATCACGCCACCTGGGCGGTGCTGGGCGGTCCGGTGATCAAGAACGGCAAGCCGGTCGACTTCGGCTCGTTCCTCATCCCGCGCTCGGATTACCGCATCGACGACGTGTGGAATGTCGTCGGCCTGCGCGGCACCGGTTCCAACACCGTGGTGGTCGAGGACATCTTCGTCCCCACCCATCGCTTTCTGAGCTTCCGCGCGATGAGCGAGGGCCGCGCGCCCGGCCTCGCGCAGAACCCCGACGCGGTCTACAAGATGCCGTGGGGCACCATCCACCCCACCACCATCTCCGCGCCGATCGTCGGCATGGGCTACGGCGCCTACGAGGCGCACGTCGAGCACCAGGGCAAGCGCGTGCGCGCGGCCTACGCCGGCGAGAACGCCAAGGACGACCCGTTCGCCAAGGTCCGCGTGGCCGAGGCGGCCAGCGATATCGACGCCGCCTGGCGGCAGCTCTCGGGCAATGTGGCCGAGGAGTACGCACTGTTGCAGGCGGGTCAGGAAGTGCCCTTCGACCTGCGCGTGCGCGCCCGCCGCGACCAGGTGCGCGCCACCGGCCGGGTGATCGCCTCGATCGACAAGCTCTTCGAGTCCTCCGGTGCCACCGCCCTGGCCAACGGCACCCCGCTGCAGCGTTTCTGGCGTGACGCGCACGCCGGGCGTGTGCACGCGGCCAACGATCCCGAGCGCGCCTACGTCATGTACGGCACGCACGAGTTCGGTCTGCCCGTCACCGACGCCATGGTGTAGCCGATGACCCAGACCGCTGAACTCACCTACGAATCGACCTCCCGGTTCGCGCAGGTCACCCCCGACCTGAAGCTGCACTATCACGAGGCGGGCGTCGGCAACGGCCCCACGATCGTGCTGCTGCACGGCGGCGGGCCCGGCGCCTCGGCGTGGTCGAACTTCGCCCGCAACATCCCGGTGCTGGCGCAGCACTATCACGTGATCGCGCCCGACCAGCCCGGCTACGGCAAGTCCGACAAGCCGGTGGACCACCCGCAGTACTTCGTGCACAGCTCGAACGCGCTGCTGGCCCTGCTCGATCACCTCGACATCACCGAGCGCGTGCACCTGCTCGGCAATTCCCTCGGCGGCGGCGCCTCGGTGCGTTTCGCCCTGGATCACCCCACCCGCGCGGGCAAACTCGTGCTGATGGGTCCCGGCGGGCTGAGCACCAACCTGTTCGCGCCCGACCCGACCGAGGGCGTCAAGCTGCTCTCGAAGTTCACCTACGAACCGACCAGGGACAACCTGGAGAAGTTCCTGCGGATCATGGTGTTCGATCAGTCGCTGGTCACCGAGGAGCTCATCGACGAGCGCTTCGCCCTGGCCAACACCCCCGAGTCGCTGGCGGCCATGAAGGCGATGGGCAAGTCCTTCGCCAGTGCCGACTTCGAGAAGGGCATGCTGTGGCGTGACGCCTACAAACTGCGTCAGCCGGTGCTGCTCATCTGGGGCCGGGAAGACCGGGTGAACCCGCTCGACGGCGCGCTCGTGGCCACCAAGGTGATCCCGCGCGTGCAGCTGCACGTGTTCGGCGGCTGCGGGCACTGGGCGCAGCTGGAGAAGTTCGACGAGTTCAACCGGCTCACCATCGATTTCCTCGGAGACAAGTGATGAGTATCCGCGCACTCGGCTACATGCGCATCGAGGCCACCGACATGGCGGCCTGGCGCGAATACGGCCTCAAGGTCCTCGGCATGATGGAGGGCACCGGACCGAACCCCGACGCCCTCTACCTGCGCATGGACGATTTCGCCGCCCGCCTGGTGATCGTGCCCGGCGAGCGCGACCGGCTGCTCGTCTCGGGCTGGGAGGTCGCCGACGCCCGCGGACTCCAGCAGCTGCGCGAGACCCTCGACAAGGCCGGGGTCTCCTTCACCGAGGGCACCAAGGAAGAACTCGACGAGCGGCGCGTCGAGGGCATGATCCGGTTCCAGGACCCCTCCGACAACACCCTCGAGGCGTTCTACGGCGCGCAGTACCTGGGCCGCCGCTTCGTGAGCCCGTACGGCCACAAGTTCGTCACGGCCGAACAGGGGCTGGGTCACGTGGTGCTCACCTGCACCGACGACGCCGCCGCCCAGGCGTTCTACCAGGACATCCTCGGTTTCCGGTTGCGCGACTCCATGCGGCTGCCCCCGCAGATGGTGGGTCGTCCCGCCGACGGCGACCCCGCCTGGCTGCGCTTCTACGGCTGCAACCCGCGTCATCACGCGCTGGCGTTCCTGCCGCTGCCCAACCCCACCGGCATCGTGCACCTCATGGTCGAGGTGGAGAACTCCGACGACGTCGGCCTCTGCCTCGACCGCGCGCTGCGCAAGAAGGTGAAGATGTCGGCCACGCTCGGGCGGCACATCAACGACAAGATGCTGTCGTTCTACATGAAGACGCCCGGCGGGTTCGACATCGAATTCGGCTGTGAGGGACTGGAAGTCGACGACCACGACTGGATCGCCCGCGAATCCACCGCGGTGAGCCTGTGGGGTCACGACTTCAGCGTCGGGTTCCGGCCATGACCGAACAGACCCCGGCGATCGACGGCCGGCAATTCCGTAATGTGCTGGGGCAGTTCTGCACCGGCATCACCGTGATCACCGCGCTCGACCCCGACGGTGCCCCGATCGGTTTCGCCTGCCAGTCCTTCGCCGCGCTGTCGCTCGATCCGCCGCTGGTGCTGTTCTGCCCGACCAAGGGCTCGCGGTCCTGGGCGGCGATCGAGGCGGCGGGCCGGTTCTGTGTGAACGTGCTGGCCGAGGAGCAGCAGCCGACCTGCGCGCGCTTCGGCTCCCGCGAGACCGACAAGTTCGCCGGAGTCGACTGGCGCACTTCCGAATTCGGGGTGCCGGTGCTGGCCGACTCGCTGGCCACCATCGAGTGCACGGTCGATTCCGTGGTCGACGGCGGTGACCATTACATCGTCATCGGCCGGGTCCACGCACTGGCCGAATCGGAGACCACCGGTGGGCGGCCGCTGCTGTTCTACCGGGGTCAGTACACCGGCATCGAGCCGGACAAGACCACGCCCGCACCGTGGCGCGCGGATCTGGATCACTTCCTCACCACCACCAGTCTCGACACCTGGTTGTGAATGTCGCTGCCGCCCCGCTCATCACGCGATGAGCGGGGCGGTTCGCATGTGCACTCAGCGTGCGGCGACCAGCGCGGTGAGCAGCGTCGCGGACAGTGCCGCGGCATTGGTCTCGGGTCCGTCCCAGTCGCGGGTGGTGACCGTCATCGCCGCGGGGTCCGGTGCGCCGATGCAGTGCCGCGCGAACGCGGCGAAGAAGCGGTCCGGGTCGAGCAGGGTCTCGGGGGCGTGGACACCCGGCCTCGGCTCCTCGGCCAGGAGCAGGGCGCCGACGGCGAGTGGTACGCCGGTGTTCTCGGCCATGGACAGGCCGGGGACCTGGGACAGCGCGGTGGCCACCGTCGCGGGTGAGTCGTGACGCAGGCCGGTCGCGATCGCGAACAGCGGCGGGAGGCCACCTGCCGCGACGAGGGTGGCCGGGTCGGCGGGGAGCAGGTGTTCGGCGCGGGCGGCGAGGCGGGCGGCGAGGCGGGCGGCGCGGGCGAGGGTCAGCAGGCGGCGGTCGATGGCCCAGCGCAGGGCCTGGAGGGCGGTCGTGGTCGTCCGGTCGCCGACGACCACCGAGGTGGCGGCGCGGAGGCCGGGGAAGGCCAGCGGCAAGGTGATGGCCTCCGGGTGGCCGAAGCTGCGGCCCTCGCCGGTGCCGAGTCCGGGATAGTCGAGGCGGAAGCGTTCCAGCGCGGGGCGTTCGGTGCGGGGCCCGGCCCGGGTGACCGGAATGTCGCCGCTGATCTGGCGCATGCCGTGGACCACAGCCGCGGTCGGTCCGGCTGCCCGCCCAGCGCGCTGCCCGGCTGCCTCGGTGGCGGGTTCGGTATGGGCCGAGTGGATGTTCCAGCCGGTGACCACCTCATCGACCCGGTCGAGTGCGGCGGCCGCGCGCACCGCGAGCAGATTGGCGACGCCGGGGCTGGCCCCCATGCCGAGTAGCGCGGTGACGCCGGCGGCCTTCGCCCGTGCGTCCAGTTCCAGCATCTCGATGGTGGGCTGTGGGTCGTCGCAGATGTCGATGTAGTCGCAGCCCGCGGCGATGGCGGCGGCCAGGATCGGCGGGCCGAAACGGAAGTACGGGCCGACGGTGTTCACAACGAGATCGGCCGCGCGCAGGGCCGAGTCCAGCGCCGGACCGTCGGTCACATCCAGACCCAGGGCCTCGACGCCCAGTTCCGCGGCGAATGCCCTGGCCGCCGCCTCATCCCCGCCCGAGCAAGGCCAAGGAGCGGATCGCCGAGATCCTGCGGGCGGCGCGTTCGGTGGTGGCCGCGGAGGGTTTCTCCGCGACGACGCTGTCGCGGGTGGCCACGGCGGCGGGCGTGCAGCGCACCCTGGTCCTGCACTATTTCGGCAATCGCGACGGGCTCATGCAGGCGTTCATCACCGATGCGGTGGCGGCCTACGGCGATGCGATGCTGCGGCTGGGTGCCGACGAGCCGATCGAGCGGCGGGTGAGGCTCATGTTCGAGCCGGGCGCGTACGAGAGTCGCGACGATCTGGTGGTGTGGTGCGAGCTGGTCGCGCTCTCGGCCAGGGAAAGCGTTGTGCGCGAACGTCTTCGAGAGCTCTGGAGCGAGCGGTGGCTGCCCGGGCTCGAGCAGCAGCTCGCCGTCGCCTATCCGGCCGCGTCACCGGACCAGGTGGCCACCACGGCGTACGCCCTGGCCTGCCTGTTCGAGGCGCACTGGGCATTCCACCTGCAAGGTGTGGACAGTCCGGAGCGCACCGCTCAGGCGCAGCGGGCCGCGCGAACCCTCCTCACCGCACTGGCCTAGATCGCCGGTAAAACTGCTCATTCGGTGAGCACTTTGTGGAGCAGGATGGTTCTCATGAACCGGATCGAATTCCTCACCTGCGCCGACGCCGACGAATGGGATGCCTGGCTGGCGGCCAATCACGCGACCGTGAACGAGGTCTGGGTCCGCATCGCCAAGAAGGGCGCCCCCGAACCCTCGGTGACGATCACCGAAACCCTCGACGGCGCCCTCTGCTACGGCTGGATCGACAGTCACCGCCGCCGCCTCGACGACCACCACTACCTCCAGCGCTACTCGCCCCGGCGCGCCCGCAGCCCGTGGTCGCAGGTCAATGTGGCCAAGACCGAGGCGCTCATCGCCGCGGGCCGGATGCGGCCTGCCGGTCTCGCCACCATCGAGGAGGCCGTCGCCGACGGCCGCTGGTCCCGCGCCTACGAACGCCAGAGCACGGCCGATACCCCCGCCGACCTGCTCACCGCCCTCGCAGCGCATCCCACAGCCCACACCGCCTACGCCGCCCTCGGCCGCTCCGACCGGTACCGACTGTTCCTGCCGGTCCTCAAAGCGACGAGTCCCACCGCCCGGGCGAGCCGAATCGCCCAGGTCGTCGAGGCACTCACAGCCTCGGTCAGACCTCTTTGACCAGCACCGCACGCGTGTAGAGCAGCGAGAATCCCCGACCCTGCGCATTCCGCTGGGAGGTGGACCCGGGCTGGGTGGTGATCACCGCCAGCTCACACCCCGCCGCTTCGGCCTCGGCCAGCCGCGCGGACAGCAGTGCCGTCTGCACGCCGCGCCGCCGATGCGCGGGCAATGTCGCCGCCCCCGCGAGCGCCGCCACCCCGCCCCCGGTCCGCATACTCGCCCCACCGGCGGGCACACCATCGCGAAACGCGAGATACCGACGAGTGTTGTTGGTGGAAGCCATATCCCGCATCACTGCCGCGATCGCCTCGCGCGGAAACTCCTCGTGCGAAGCGACACCCTCGTCATCGGCCTGCGCGAACCCCTCCACCACCACATCCAGCCACGTCCCCATCTCCGCACCCTCGTCCCTGCGCACCTCCACCCCGCCCGGCGCCACCCAACTCCGCCCACCGAGCTCCACCCCGAGCACATCCTCGAACGACACCAACCGATACCCCCGCCCGGTCAGCTCCGCCCCGATCCGCGGATCCGCCAGATGCGCCAACTCCACCTGCACCGGCACCCCCACCGCCGCATACGCCCGCTCGACTTCCTCCCACTCCCCCACCGAAGGCACCCCACCGAACCCCACCCCCACCACCTTGTTCAACGGCGACCCCACCCCCGCGAAACAAGCAGCCCCACCCCCGAACCCCCGCACAAACCGCGCCCCCTCCCGCCCCGCGGCCACCTCCGCCGCCCCGGCAATAGCCGCAGCCTCCAACCCCTCGACCCGAGCCGCCAACTCCACCCCACAGAACAATGTCCCGACAGATTCGCCCATGAGCCAGTTATAAACACCCTGTCCAGCGAGTTTCGTAGGGAATCAGGCGACGCGCGGGCGCACCTGTACGACCAGGTCCGCATCGAGGGCGCGAGCCAGCCGCTCGAGCACCGGCAGACTGGGAACGGTCCCACCGGCTTCGAACCGCGCGACCGCCGACTGCGTCATATCCGCCGCGGCCGCGAGTGTGGACTGACTCCAGCCACGATCTTCCCGCATCCCGCGAATGGTTCGACCCAGCTCGAACGCCAGCCGCGCGGCATCATAGGCCTCAGCGGCCCCCGGCTCCTTCATCCGCTGATCTCGCAGGTCATCCCACCCGCTACGCTCTGCCATCGCCATCCTCCTCCAGCACATGCCGCTCGGCTTCGCATCGACGCATCGCACCGCGCGCTCGAGCGACCTCACGCCGCTCGACCATCCGCGTCTTGACGAAGACCGTCAACAGAACGATCTTGCGCCCCGACGCTATCCAGTACGTGACACGCACGGCTTCCGATCCCAGATAGAAACGAAGCTCTCGCAACTTCCTGTCGAGTTGCCGCGTGTACGGCTCGCCCAGCAACGGCCCGTTGTCCTGAAGCAGGTCGAACGCTACCCCAACCCATAGCGTTGATGCTATAGACGTGCACGAGTTGTCATGCATGAATCGAATAAGTCGCTTCGGACGCGGGTGCGCGAACGGCGTGGCCCGGGGGTGCCGGGTCACGCCGTTCGGTTGAGGTGGTGGGTCAGGCTTTGGTGGATTCGCGTTGGAGTTCGAGGGCGATGTCGATGAGTTGGTCTTCCTGGCCGCCGACGAGTTTGCGTTGGCCTGCGCGGACGAGCATTTCGGCGGCGGAGACGCCGTAGCGTTCGGCCTGGCGTTCGGCGTGGCGCAGGAAGCTGGAGTAGACGCCGGCGTAGCCCATCATGAGGGCCTGGCGGTCGAGGAGGCATTCGGTGGGCATGGCGGGGCGGACGACGTCTTCGGCGGCGTCGGTGACGGCGAAGAAGTCGACGCCGGTCTTGATGCCGAGTTTGTCGCAGACGCCGATGAAGGCTTCGACCGGCAGGTTGCCCGCGCCGGCACCGAAACGGCGGGCGGAGCCGTCGATCTGGGTGGCGCCCGCGCGCACGGCGTAGACGGAGTTGGCGACGGCGAGGCCGAGGTTCTCGTGGCCGTGGAAGCCGACCTGGGCGTCGTCGCCGAGCTCGGCGACCAGCGCTGAGACGCGGTCGGAGACCTGCTCGAGCACGAGGGCGCCCGCGGAATCGACGACGTAGACGCACTGGCAACCCGCGTCGGCCATGATGCGGGCCTGCTTCGCCAGCTTCTCCGGGGTGGTGGAGTGGGCCATCATGAGGAACCCGACGGTCTCCAGGCCGAGTTCGCGCGCCAGGCCGAAATGCTGGATGGAGACATCGGCCTCGGTGCAGTGGGTGGCGATGCGGCAGATGGAGGCGCCGTTGTCCTGGGAGATCTTGATGTCTTCCTTGACCCCGACACCCGGCAGCATCAGGAAGGCGATCTTGGCCTGCCTGGCGGTCTCGGCGGCGGCCTTGATGAGTTCCTGCTCAGGGGTTTTCGAGAATCCGTAGTTGAACGAGGAGCCGCCGAGGCCGTCGCCGTGGGTCACCTCGATGACGGGCACACCCGAACTGTCCAGGGCAGCGACGATATTACGCACCTCGTCGACGGTGAACTGGTGGCGCTTGTGGTGCGAGCCGTCACGCAGCGAGGTGTCGGTGACGCGGACGTCGAGTTCACCCGAGAAGGGCTTCAGGATATTGCTCATGGTCGAATCTCCTTACACCCGAGCCGAGATGATCTGGTCGGCCAGCACATCGCCCACGCGGGTCGCGGCGGCGGTCATGATGTCGAGGTTGCCCGCGTACGGCGGTAGGAAGTCGCCCGCGCCCTCGACCTCGACGAAGATCGAGACCTTCGCCATGCCACCGGAGATCACCGAGGGATCGTCGAACTGCGGGTCGTTGAGCAGGCGGTAGCCGGGCACGTACTCCTGGATCGACTTCTCCATGCCGAAGATGCTCTCGGCGATGGCGTCCCGGTCGGCGTCCTCGGGGATGGCACAGAAGATGGTGTCGCGCATGATCATCGGCGGTTCGGCGGGGTTCAGGATGATGATGGCCTTGCCGCGCTGCGCGCCACCGATGGTCTCCACACCCTTGGAGGTGGTCTTGGTGAACTCGTCGATATTGGCGCGCGTGCCCGGCCCGGCCGACACCGAGGACACCGACGCCACGATCTCGGCGTAGGCGACCGGCACGACGCGGGACACGGCCGCCACCATGGGGATCGTGGCCTGACCACCGCAGGTGATCATGTTGACGTTCGGGGCGTCGCGCAGCGAGTCCAGGTTCACCGGCGGGATCACCGCGGGGCCGACCGCGGCCGGGGTGAGGTCGACCGAACGGATTCCCGCGGCCTCGTATTTCGGCGCGTAGGCGCGGTGCACATAGGCGGAGGTGGCCTCGAACAGCAGGTCCGGCTTCTCGTCGAGGGCCAGCAGCCAGTCGGCGCCCTCGGCGGAGGTTTCCAGACCCAGCCCGCGCGCCCGCTTCAGCCCCTCCGACTCCGGGTCGATGCCGATCATCCAGCGCGGCTCGATCTTGTCCGAGCGCAGCAGCTTGTACAGCAGATCGGTGCTGATATTGCCGGACCCCACGATCGCGGCGGTGACTTTGCTGGTCACGGTGTACTCCTAGGAAAGTCTGGTCAGCTGAAACGCAAACGGACAGAACCGAGTCCGGTGAACTCGGCGAGGAAGTCGTCACCGGGACGGGCGTCGATGGCGCGGGTGCAGGAACCGGGCAGCACGATGTCGCCGGCCTTCAACCGCACCCCGAAGCTCGCGACCTTGCGGGCCAGCCAGGCGACCGCGATCAGCGGATCACCGAGCACCGCGTCGGAGCGGCCCTCGGCCACGACCTCGCCGTTGCGGGTGAGCACGGCGTCGATGGCGGTGATGTCGATGTCGCCGGGCGCGACGCGTTCGCGGCCGAGCACGAAACCGGCCGAGGAGGCGTTGTCGGAGATGGTGTCGGCCAGGCCGATCTTCCAGTCCTCGATGCGCGAATCGATCAGCTCGATCGCGGGGGCGAAGGCGACGGTCGCGGCGAGCACGTCGGCCTCGGTGCAGTCGGCGCCGGGCAGGTCGGCGCCGAGCACGAAACCGACCTCGACCTCGACGCGCGGCAGCAGGTACTTCGAAGTGTCGACGGGGACGTCCTCGAAGACCTCCATCTCACCGAGCAGGTGCCCGTAGTCGGGCTCGTCGACGCCCATCATCTGCTGCATGGCCTTGGACGACAGGCCGACCTTGTGGCCGACGACCTTGGCGCCGGACTTGAGCCGGCGTTGGATATTGAGCAGCTGGATCTCGTAGGCGTCGACGACGTCGATCTCGGGGAACCGGCCGACCAGCGGCGAGACGGCGACCCGCTCGTCCTCGGCACGGGCCAGTTCGTCGGCGAGTCGGGTTCGTACCGCGTCGGGCAGCACGCGGACCTCCTTGGCAGCACGGGCGGAAGCTTGTGGACTTGAAAACTGTAACCGGTTTCCCGGACAACCATCAGCCCTTCTTCCAGACAACATAGCGGAAATAGGGTCTCATTCTATAACGTGTTCTACATGAGTGAGGAATATGATGTGGTGGTCGTGGGTAGCGGCGCCGCTGGGATGACCGCCGCCCTCGCCGCGGCTCACAAGGGACTGAGCGTCGTGCTGCTGGAGAAGGCCGCGCACTACGGCGGGTCCACGGCCCGATCCGGCGGTGGCGTCTGGATTCCGGGCAACAAGGCGCTGAAAGCCTCGGGCCGTCCCGACGACCGCGACGACGCGCGGACCTACCTGCACAGCATCATCGGCGATGCGGTGCCCGCCGAGAAGATCGACACCTACCTCGATCGCGGTGCCGAGGCCTTCGACTTCGTCCTCGACCACACGCCGCTGAAGATGAAGTGGGTTCCCGGCTATTCCGACTACTACCCGGAGGCGCCGGGCGGGCTGGGCGAGGGCCGCTCGTGCGAGCCGACACCGTTCAACGGCAAGGTCCTGGGCGCCGAGCTGGCCAATCTGGAGCCGCCCTATGCCAAGGCGCCGCTGAACGTGGTCGTCATGCAGGCCGACTTCGTGCGGCTCAACCTGATCAAGCGTCATCCCAAGGGCATGATGCGGGCCATGCGGGTCGGCGCGCGCACCTACTGGGCCAAGGCCACCGGCAAGCACCTGCTGGGGATGGGTCAGGCGATCATCGCCGCCATGCGCAAGGGCCTGCTCGACGCGGGTGTTCCGGTGCTGCTCGACACCCCGCTCACCGATCTGGTGGTCACCGACGGCCGGGTCACCGGCGTGCAGGCCACCGTCGACGGGAAGCCGACGACCTTCACCGCCCGCTACGGCGTGGTGCTGGGCACCGGCGGTTTCGAGCACAACGCCGACATGCGGGCCAAGTACCAGCGTCAGCCGATAACCACTGAGTGGACAACCGGTGCCGCGGCCAACACCGGCGATGGCATCGTCGCGGGTATGGCAGCGGGTGGCACGGTGGATCTCATGGAGGACGCGTGGTGGGGTCCGACGATCTTCAAGGGCGGCAAGCCCTGGTTCGCGCTGGCCGAGCGCAATCTGCCGGGCACCATCATGGTCAACGACCGGGGTGAGCGCTTCGGCAACGAGTCCGCGCCCTATGTCGAGGCGGTGCACACCATGTACGGCGGCGAGTACGGGCAGGGGCCGGGGCCCGGCGCGAACATCCCGGCCTGGCTGGTGTTCGACCAGCGCTACCGCAACCGCTACATCTTCGCCGGGTTGCAGCCGGGGCAGCGTTTCCCGTCGCGCTGGCTGGAGAACGACTACATCGTCAAGGCCGACAGCATCGCCGAGCTGGCCGAACGCATCGGTGTGCCCGCCGACAGCCTCACCACCACGGTCGAACGGTTCAACGGCTTCGCCATCACCGGCAAGGACGTGGACTTCGGCCGCGGCAACAGCCACTACGACCGCTACTACGGCGATCCCACCGTCAAGCCCAATCCGTGCCTGGCCGAGATCTCGCAGGGCCCGTTCTACGCGGCCAAGATCGTGCCGGGCGACCTGGGCACCAAGGGTGGCCTGGTCACCGACACCTCCGGACGCGTGCTGCGCGAGGACGATTCGGTGATCGAGGGCCTCTACGCCTCGGGCAACACCAGCGCGCCCGTGATGGGCCACACCTACGCGGGCCCCGGCGCCACCATCGGTCCCGCGATCACCTTCGCCTACCTCGCGGTGCTCGATATCGCCGCCGCCAAGGCGGCCGCGGCCGCCCCGACCTCCTAGGAGTCAGTCGATGCCGATCGATCTGCAGACCGCGCTCGGCGCGGAGCTGCCCGCCAGGGAGTTCAGCTGGACCTCCACCGACGTGCAGCTCTACCACCTGGGCCTGGGCGCGGGCGCGCGCTACACCGAGCCCGCCGAACTGCGCTACCTCACCGACGGCACCCCACAGGTGCTGCCCACCTTCGCCACCGTCGCGCCCACCCTGGGCGAGACCGATCCGCCGCGGGTGAGTTTCCCCGGCATCGAGATCGACCTGGCCAAGGTGGTGCACGGGCATCAGGAAATCGAGGTGCACCGGCCGATCCCCGCCACGGGCAAGGCGACCAGCACCGGCCGGATCAGCGAGATCTGGGACAAGGGCGCCAACGCGGTGATCGTGCAGGAACACACCGTGACCGGCTCCGACGGCGCGCCGCTGTGGACGGCGCGCTCGTCGATCTTCGCCAGGGGCGAGGGCGGTTTCGGTGGCGAGCGTGGACCGGGCGCCAAGACCGCGCTGCCGGAACGCGCACCCGACGCGGAGCTGCTGACGCCGACGCTGCCACAACAGGCCCTGCTCTACCGGCTCTGCGGTGACCGCAATCCGCTGCACTCGGACCCCGAATTCGCCAAGGGCGCCGGGTTTCCCGCACCGATCCTGCACGGGCTCTGCACCTACGGCACGGTCTGCAAGGCCATCACCGACGCGCTGCTCGACAGCGACGCGGCGCGGGTGGCCGGTTTCCGCGCCAAGTTCGCCGGCGTGCTCTATCCCGGCGAGACGCTGCGCATCAAGGTCTGGCGCGAGGACGATCAGCTCATCGGAGTGGTCACCGTCGCCGAACGCGACGACGCGCCCGTGCTGAGCGACGTCGCCCTGCGCATCGCCTGAGCCGAACACCCCGGTGGCGGTGCGGGATTCGCCGTCACCGTCACCGGGGTGCCCGCCGCGGGGCGGGTCGGGTGTCGGTGGGTGGTGCGATCATCCGGAGATGGCACTCACACAGACGGAAAAGCAAGAGTTTCTCGCGCGACCGCATGTGGCCGCGCTGTCGGTCGGGCTCCCCGATCGCGGACCGTTGACCGTTCCCATCTGGTATGCCTACGAGCCCGGTGGACGGCCCTGGATCACCACCCTGCCGGGGTCGACGAAGATGGCGGCGATCACCGCCGCCGGGCGCTTCGGGCTCATGGTCGACACGGTGGAACCCGAGGTGAAGTACGTCTCGGTGGAGGGCCCGGTCGCACGGGTCCAGACCTCCACCCCCGCTCAGGTGGAGGAGATGGCCGCCCGCTATCTGAGCGGCGACGCGCTCACGCAGTACCTGGCGTTCGCGCACGACCAGCTGGGCGAACACGTCACGGTGTGGCTGGAGCCCGAGCACTGGCTGGGCGCGCTCATCGGGTAGCGGACGTCCCGGCGTGCGGTCGTGCGGTGACGCCACCGACGAGCAGGGCGTAGATCAGCACGATGAGAATCGGCGCGGCCAGCGGCGCCCAGACGAGCTGGACCGGCACCAGCGCGGCGGTGGCCGCGGCGATGGTGAACAGGATGGCCCCGCCCACCGAGGGGATGGTGGTCGGCACCACGCCATCGGGGGCGTGCAGCACGGCCGCGTTCAGCAGGTATGTCGTGGCGACCAGGCCGGTGGCGGCCGCCGCGATGACACCGATGTCGGCGAAGGCCAGCACGCCGATCACCACCAGGACCGCGCCGATCGAGGCCGGGCGCCACCACCAGCTCGCGATGACCAGCGCCAGCGCGGCCAGCCCGGCCGGTGGATTGATCAGCGCGACGGCGGCCACGAGCAGCAGGCCGGCGAGCAGGGCGAGGAAACGGGTCATCGGCGCACCCGGACCGTGCGGCGGTGCTGGGGCAGCAGGCGCATGGCCTGGTCGAGCCGGGTCTCCTCCGGCCAGGCGATGATGTCGACACCGATGGTGCCCATGTCGCGATACATCGAGGTGCGCTCGAGCTGCCACATCTTGGCCATGGTCGGGTCGAGTCCCTCCTCGAACGGGGTGCCGCGCAACACGTCCACCGCGACGACGACGTGGCCGCGCTTGCGCAGGTCGATCAGCGCGAGCGCGAACTGGGTGTCGAGCAGGGTGGAGAACGCGACGACGATCGCGCCGATCGGCACCGCGGCGTGCGGGGCCAGGGTGCCGGTGGTGTCGACGTGTTCGTCGCCGACGCCCAGAACGGTGTCGACGATGCGATAGAACTGCCTGCGGCCGATATCGGGCCGCAGCCAGCGCGGCGAATCACCCAGGCACACCACGGCGGTACGGTCACCGGCCTGCAAGGTGGACTGCACGACCTGGGCCGCGCCGCGCACCGACAGTTCCAGCGAGGCGCTGGCCGGGCCGGGTGCCTGCTGGGAGGTGTCGACCAGCACCACCACATCGGCGGAACGGTTGGTGAACCGTTCGGTGACGTAGAGCCTGCCGCGTCGCGCGCTCACCGGCCAGTTCACCGTGCGCAGCTGATCACCCGGCGCGTAGGCGCGAATGTCGGCGTATTCCACGCCGGGACCGTGCTTGCGGGTCAGGTGGGTGCCGATGCGGTCGGGAAGTTCGGTGCGCGGCAAGCGCATCCGCTGCGGGTCGGCGATCGGGTACACGTACAGATTCGCGGCGGGCAACTCGGCGGTGGCGACCGCTAGCCCGGCCGGGCTCAGCGCGGAGACCTTGACCTGCACCGGATACCGGCCCCAGCGCGCGGCCGAGAGCGACAGTTCCAGACCGGCGGGCGCCCCACCGGAGTCGTGGGCTTCCTCCACCTCGAGGTTCAGGCCGTCCAGCGGCAGCGGGGTCATCCGCAGCAGCGCGTGCCCGCTCTCGACGAAAGCCGCCGCGTTGCAGCCGATCACCTCGTTCTCGAAGCAGCGCACGGTGCCGCTGCCGTCGACCTGGATGCGGGTGCGGCCCTGCTGCCAGGGCGCGGTCGCGAGCACGCCGAGCATCGGCGCGGCGAAGACCACGAGTTGCCACTGGCCGCGCAGCACCGCGACGACCAGCGCCGCGGCGGCACAACCCGCCAGGATGAACACCAGCGGCGCGGGCCGCCAGCGCAGGTCGACCTCGACGGTCCTGGATTCGTCGCGGTGCTTCATGTGCTGGTGGCGCGGGGCACCGGTAGCCGGCGCAGCAGCTCGGTGATGACGTCCTCACCCCTGATCCGGCGCACCCACATCTCCGGGCGCAGCGTGATCCGGTGCGCCATCGCGGGCACCGCCAGCGCCTTCACATCCTCGGGGATCACATAGTCGCGCCCGAGCAGCAGCGCCCTGGCCCGCGACATCTGCACCAGATCGAGTTCGGCGCGCGGGCTGGCCCCGACCTCCACCTGCGGATGACTGCGGGTGGCCGAGGCCAGCGCGACCACATAGTTCACGACATCGGGATGCACGGTGACGAACTCGACCGACTGACGCATCTCCATCAGCCCGTGCGCGTCGACCACCTGGCCCACCTGCGGTGGGGTGGAACCGCGTTCGAGCCTGCGCCGGATCATCTGGGTCTCGTCCTGCTCGGACAGGTACCCCAGCCGCAGCTGGATGGCGAAGCGGTCGAGCTGGGCCTCGGGCAGCGGGTAGGTGCCCTCGTACTCGATCGGGTTGTCGGTGGCCAGCACGATGAACGGCTGTGGCAACAGGAAGGTCTCGCCGTCGATGCTGACCTGGCCCTCGGCCATGGCCTCGAGCAGCGCGGCCTGGGTCTTGGGCGGGGTGCGGTTGATCTCGTCGGCGAGCAGGACATTGGTGAAGACCGGACCGCGACGGAAGTTGAATCGGCCCGAGGACATGTCGTAGATCGTCGAACCGAGCAGGTCGGCGGGCAGTAAATCGGGCGTGAACTGCACGCGGGTGAAATCCAGGCCGAGCGCGGCCGCGAAGGACCGCGCGATCAGCGTCTTGCCCAGACCTGGCAGGTCCTCGATGAGGATGTGTCCTCCGGACAGCACGGCGATCATGATGAGCTGCATCTCATCTCGCTTGCCGACCACGACTCGGCCCAGCTCACGCAGTACGGCGTCGGAGCGCTGGACGGTCACGTTCAACGGCATTGTCATCGGTGGCCTCTAACCCCTCACATCGTCTGCAATCGGCGCAGGATCTCGTCCAGCGCCTCCCTACCCGGTGCGCGACCGGTCTGGTCGCGCAATGCCGAGTTCGCCGGATCGACCCAGCGCCACAGTTCAGGACCGAACTGCAGCTGACCGGCGGCTTCGGTGGCTCTGCGGTTCTTGGCGACACGCAGGCCGGTGGACAGTTCGAACTCCTTGGCCAGCAGGGGGCGCAGGTGGCGGTCCCAGTCGGCGCGGGTGCCGTCGGCGCGGGCGGTGAGCATCTCCGCGCGCGCGTGCCAACGGCCCAGCATCTCGGCCGGGCCGTTGTCGATGTACTCGGTCAGCGGTTCCTCGCGCACCACGCGATGTCGCAGCGACCAGACCAGCATGCCCAGCGCGACGGCCACCGGCAGGGCCACGGCCAGCAGCACGAAGTCGCGTTCCAGTCGCACGAGCGCGATCTCGATCACCACCACGGCCACCACGGCGGTGGCGATCACCGAAGAACGCCCCATCCCCTGACTTCCCTGCTCGAGCGTCATGCCGGCACCAGCCTTCGCTGTAGATCGGTGAGCACGATGCGCAGCAGCTGCTCGGCGCGCATGCGCTGCCATTCGAGCATCGAGTGCGGGCTGAAGCGCGCCTCCTCGAACAGGGCGACCAGCTCGCGGGCCGAAGCGTCGTGCAGCACACCGCTTTCGAAGGCGCGGGCGAGCACTTCCATCGGGGTGTCGGAGGCTTTCGGCCGGGCGGCGAGGTCGCTGGACAGGCCGCGTTCCATCGCCACGTAACAGGCGATGATGGCGGTGCGCGGGTCCTGACCGGGCGCGTTCATCGCGGCCAGGCCCATCTCGGCGGCGCGGGTGAGCGAATCCACCTCGCTGGGCGTGGGTTCGGGCGCGGCGGCGGTGGGCGGCGGGATCTCCCGGCGCGCGGCCACCGCGACGACCACCAGACCGACCAGCGCGACCCCGATCAGCACCACGGCCAGCACGATCGCGATCAGCATCGCGGTGCCGGTGAGGTCGTGGGCGCCGGTGGTCGGGTCGGGCGCGGGCGCGTCGGTGGGGGTGGGAACCGGGCCGGAACCCTCGGGCAGGGTCTCGGAGGCGGGCCGCATCGGGCGTGCGCCCGGCAGCAGGAACAGCGCGGTGACGCCCCCGGCGAACACCAGCGCCACCACCGCGATGGCGATCGGCGCGAGCACCGCCATCCGGCGCCACCGGAAGCGGGGCAGGGCCTCGCGTTCGTGTTGCGGCATGGCCAGCGGCAGACGATGCTGACTGGCGATCACCCCGGCGACCAGGATGACGATGGACACCAGCAACAGCACCGGCATCACCGCGACCAGCAGCGGATTCGGCGGGCCGGACGTGCTGTCGCCGCCCGCCTCCGGCAGATAGCCCTGTAGTGCGATGGTCGCGCCGGCTACCAGTGCGATCACGACGATCGCCCGCGGTATGGGCTGATTCACCCCGATCACAGCTGTACCACCAAACCCCAGTGCCTGCACAAAACAGCCACATAGTTACATGCCGAGTGGTTCGCTCGGGAGGAAATCGGTTCTTTTGGATTACCTCCCCTTTATTGTCCTCCCGCACTAGGGCGTTTGGTGAGCGGAACAAACGACCCTCGGCAACTGCCCGAGCCTGCTCGCCGTGCGCGCGAGCTCCGTGACACCGGGTACACCCGATGTCAATTCGTCCGCTGGTTCAGCGGCGTGCACGGTGCACGGGATATCGGCGTCGTAGAGCACGTCGACGAGGTTCACCAGCCGCATGGCCCAGTCCGCGGGGACCTCCCGCAGCGGGGGGACCGCGCACAGTGTCCACCGCCGGAAGCACCTGGTCAGGGCGAGATAGTCGGCAGCGCCGGTCGGGACGCCGCACAGCTGCGTGAATCCGAAGGTCACCGCGTCGCCGTCGACGGCCCGCGCGCGGACCGTGCGGCCGTTCCCCAGCTCGATGACGACACCGTCCGCTCCACGGTCGACGAACTCCGTGTCGAGGACATAGGCGCCCGCTACGAATCCGGTGTCGCCGTGGCCGCCGAGAGTGCGGTAGTCGAGCGGGCCGTCGAGGGTGACGACGTCGAGATTGTCGAGGATGCGCGCGATGGTGGGCACGAACCGGTCGTGGAACAGCGGATTGGGCAGCAGCTCGCCGGGCGCGTAGTTCGAGGTGACCACCAGGGTGCGGCACTGGGCGAACAGGGTGTCGAGCAGTCGCGTGACCAGCATGGCGTCGCCGATGTCGTTGACGTGGAACTCGTCGAAGCACACCAGATCCGCGTCGGCCAGCAGGGCCGCGACGGCGCGTTCGATCGACCCGAGTTCGTGGTTGGCCGCGTGCAGGGCGGCGAAGAAGCTGTGGAAGTGGAAGCGGCGGGTGCGCTCGGAGCGCACGCCGGCGAGGAAGCGGTCCATCATCATCGTCTTGCCACGCCCCGGCCTGCCGTGCAGGTAGAGGCCCCGATGCCGCTTGCGCGGCCTGCCGTGGCGGTCGAGCAGGGCGGCGAGCGCGTCGCCCACCGCCACCTGGGCCGGATCGAGAATCACCGTGTCGGTACCCATTGCCACCTCCTGGTCCTCTACAGTTGTAGAGGACCAGCCGACGGCCGACCAGCGAAGGTGACGATGTCCACAGACCGGCGCAGCCAGATCGTGCGCGGCGCGATCGATCTCATCGCCACGCGCGGTATCCGCGCCCTCACCCACCGCGCCGTCGATACCCACCTCGAGCTGCCGCCCGGCTCGACCTCGTACTACTTCCGCACCAGGAACGCCCTGATCGAAGCGGTCGCCGACGGCATCACCGCCCGCTCCCGCACCGATTTCGCGGCGGCGCGCGCGCTGTCGGCACTGCCGGGCGAGGCCGCGATCGGCGATCCGGTGCAGGTCGCGCGCGATATCGCCGCCTGGCTGACCGAGCTGCTCACCGACCGCCGCAACGATCTCGTGGCCCGGCACGCGCTGCTCATCGAGGTGCGCTCCGACCCCGGCCTGCACGCGCGCCTGGCGGGCAGCCTGTTCTCCCTCGACCGCGCGACCGAGCTGTTCACCGCGCTGGGCGCCCCCCACCCCGCCCGCGCGGCGGGAGACTTCCTGGCCCTGCTCGAGGGGCTGGTCTTCGACCGCTTCGCGGGCCTGCGCGCGGACCGCCCGGTCACCGTCGCCGAGCTGACCGGTCCAGTCTCACAGTTTCTGACAACCGCGAATAGTGACTATTCCCAACCATATTCCGAATAGGGTTCGGCGGAATCGAGCGCGGCAATTCCGAGAGCCGAATATTCGATCAGATCGGCCGGAAGATCGTGCAGCGTAAACCACTGCAGCGCATAGCATTTTTCGGGTTCCCGATTGAAAGGCTCGCCCTGCCAGCGTTCGGTCCGGAAGAACAGCCCGAGCCGCGAATCCCGGCCCGGCGCGGTGACATGGGCGACATGCACCAGCCGCAGATCGGCGGGATCGATCGCCACCCCCACCTCCTCGGCCGCCTCGCGCGCCGCCCCCACCCGCGCGGACTCCCCCGCCTCCAGCTTGCCCGAGGGCAGATGCCAGCGATTGTCGTACTTGTCGCCGCTACGACGCAGGCTCAACAGAATCCGATCCCCCCGGATCAGCAGGAGATGGGCATCGACGACATGGCGTGTGATCACCCCACCGAGCCTACGAACCCGCCGAGCGCGCGGTAGGCGAGAATCGCTCGATGGCAAGCGATCCCCTCATGCTGATCCACGATCCCGAACGTCTCGCCCAGGGTGAACGGGTGCTCGGCGCCGAGTTCTCCGCGATGCACCAGCGCGTTCTGGCGGTCACCGCGCTCACCGCCCGTCTCAATGCCACGCCCTTCGACGACGAACCGGCCAAGGCCGCGCTGTTCGAGCAGATCCTGGGCCGCCCGCTCCCGGCGGGCGTCACCATCTACCCGCCCTTCTACACCGACCACGGCCTCAACCTGGACCTGGCCGAGCGGGTGTTCGTCAACCAGGGCTGCACGTTCCTCGACTATGCGGGCATCCGGCTCGGGCGCGGCGTGATGATCGGTCCCAAGGCCACCTTCATCACCATGGGCCATCCCGTGGACCCCGAAGAACGCCGCCGCGTCCTCACCGGCGCCCCGATCGATGTCGCCGAGAATGTCTGGATCGGCGCGGGCGCCACCATCCTGCCCGGCGTCAGTATCGGGCGCGATGCCGTGATCGCCGCGGGTGCCGTCGTGGCCGACGACGTGCCCGCGGCGAGTCTGGTGACCGGGCCCAAGGCCGCGGTCAACCGCACCTGGTAGCCGGCCACGCCTATGCGGTGAGGACCAGGCCGGAGGTGGGGACGCCGGTGCCCGCGGTGACGAGGATGCGCTCTAGGGCGTCGACCTGGTTGACCGAGGTGCCGCGGATCTGGCGGACCGCCTCGGCGATTCCGTTCATGCCGTGGATGTAGGCCTCGCCGAGCTGGCCGCCGTGGGTGTTGAGCGGGAGGCGGCCGCCGAGTTCGATGGCGCCGTCGGCGATGAAGTCCTTGGCCTCGCCACGAGCACAGAAACCCAGTTCCTCGAGCTGCATGAGGACGAAGGGGGTGAAGTGGTCGTAGAGGATGGCCGCTTGCATGTCGGCGGCGGTCAAGCCGCTCTGGGCCCATAGCTGGTCACCGACCAGGCCCATTTCCGGCAGGCCGGTCATGGCGTCGCGGTAGTAGCTGGTCATCACGTACTGGTCGGCGCCGCTGCCCTGCGCGGCGGCGGCGATGATCGCCGGACGCTGCGGAAGATCCTTGGCGCGTTCGGCGCTGGTGACCACGATGGCCACGCCGCCGTCGGATTCCTGGCAGCAGTCCAGCAGGTGCAGCGGTTCGGCGATCCAGCGCGATTGCTGGTGCTGTTCCAGGGTGATCGGCTTGCCGTGGAAGAAGGCGTTCGGGTTCACCGCGGCGTGCTTGCGGTCGGCCACCGCCACGGCGCCGAAGTCGGCACTGGTCGCCCCGGTGACGTGCATGTACCGGCGCGCGACCATGGCCACCTGCGCGGCCGGAGTGCCGAGACCCTGCGGATAGGCCCAGCCCGCGTCGATGCCCGACGAGGTGGGCGCGGCGGCCAGCGCGGGCGAGAACTGCCCGAACCGGGCCCCGGAGCGCTCGTTGAACGCGCGGTAGGCCACCACCACATCGGCCACCCCGGTGGCCACCGCCATCGCCGCCTGCTGCACGGTGGCGCAGGCCGCGCCACCGCCGTAGCCGATGTGGCTGAAGAACTTCAGGCTCGGGATACCGACGGCCCTGGCCACGGCGGCCTGGGTGTTGGTGTCCATGGTGAAGGTGGTCAGGCCGTCGACATCGGCGGGGGTGAGTCCGGCGTCGGCGAGGGCGGCGCTGACGGCCTCCGCGGCCAGGCGCAGCTCACTGCGGCCGGAGTCCTTGGAGAAGTCGGTGGCCCCGATCCCCACGATCGCCGCATGTCCGGACAGTCCCGGCGTGGTACCACTCATTTCGCCTCCAGTGCGGGAATGTCGATGACGGCGGTGGCGGTGATGTGCTCACCGAGGCTGTCGCGGCCCCGCACGTCGAGGGTGATCCGGGTGCCGTCGATCTCGGTGACAGTGCCCGAAAGGGTCAGCGTGTCACCGGAATACAGCGGCACCCCCAACCGCAGCGCGATCGACTTCACCAGCGCGGCCTGCCCCGCCCAGTCGGTGACGAAGCGCTGCACCAGGCCGGTGTCGGTGAGGATGTTGACGAAGATGTCACTGGACCCACGCTCGACCGCCTTGTCACGGTCGTGGTGCACGTCCTGGAAGTCCCTGGTGGCCAGGGCGGTGCTGATCACGAAGGTGGGATCGGCGTGGATCACCAGCTCCGGTAACGAGGTACCCACCGCCAGGGCGGTGAGATCGACGGTGGAGGTCATCGTGGCGTCCTTTCCGGACGGCGGCGCGCTGCGCGCGAGACGGCGCGGCGAGCTACGGGCAGGCTGGTCGATCGCGTGGGCGGCCCCGCACAGCGGTGGCGGGCGGATAGCGGGCCGGCGTCCGCGCTCATCCGGCTGCCCGCCAGTACGGGAGCACCGTGCCGTCGGGCAGCCGCTCGAAGGCCGCCCGCACCGGTGTCCCGATGGTCACCTCGGCGGGATCGATGCCGCGCAGCTCACCGAGCATGCGCACGCCCTCGTCGAGTTCGACCAGCGCCACCACGAACGGCAGGTCGCGGCCGGGCACCTTGGGCGCGTGGTGCACGACGAAGCTGAACACCTCACCGGTGCCCGCGGCGACGACGTAGTCGGTGGTCTCGGCCTTGTCCTGCCACAGCGCGGGCACCGGCGGATGACGCAGCGAGCCGTCGGGCAGACGCTGGATGCGCAGCTCACCGAGTTCGGTACCGGCCCAGAAGAATTCGGTGTCCCTGGAGATCACCGGACCCACCCGGCCCTCGGCGGCGAGCGGGATGTCGCCGGTCGCGGGCGCGTCCTTGGCGGCGGGCGCGAATTTCAGGATGCGGAACAGCATCTCGGTGACCACTTCGTCACCGACCGACCAGGTGGTGGTGAAGGTGAGGAACCAGCCGTCGCCGAGCCCGGTCCGCTTGGGGCCCTTGAACTCCGAGAGCCTGCTGGTGACGGTCACCTCCTCGCCGGGGCGCAGATAGCGGTGGTAGGTCTGCTCGCAGTTGGTGCCGACCACCGAGGTGTAGCCCGCGTCGTCGAGCAGCTGGGTGGCCAGGCCGAGCGGGTCGTCGGCGGTGCGCACGCCGTGCAGGCCGTTCATCGTCCACACCTGCGCCATGGCGGGCGGGGCGACGATGCCGGGGTGACCGGCAGCCTTGGCCGCGGCCTCGTCGACGTAGATCGGGTTGGTGTCGCCGATCGCCTCGACCCAGTTGTTGATCATCGGCTGGTTCACCGGATCGCGGCCGGCGCGCGGCGCGGATTCCCCCGCGGCGGCCAGCTCGGCCAGCGCCTCGGGGATGTCTTCGGGGGCGATGCTGTCCGGCACGCGCGGCTCCTTGCTCATCGGGGAACGCGCGGCAGTTCCAGGCCGGCCGAGGCCACCAGTTCGCGCATGATCTCGTTGACGCCGCCGCCGAAGGTGACGACGAGGTTCTGCTTGGTCCGCCGGTCCAGCCAGTCCAGCAGCTCGGCGGTGCCCGGCTCGGCCGGGTCGCCGTAGCGGCCAACGATCTCCTCGACGATCCGGCCCGCGTCCTGCAGCGCCTCGGTGGAGAAGATCTTGGTGGCCGAGGCGTCGGCGATCACGGTGTTCTGCGCGGCGGCCGGGTCGGCGGCGGCGACCTGCCAGTTCAGTAATTCATTGAGCCGCACCATGGTCCGCACGCGACCCAGCGCGCGCCGGACCTCCGGTTCGCCGAGCAGATCGTGTTCGGCCGACCAGTCCTCGAGCCGGTCGTAGAGCTGCTCGATCTTGCCCGAGGGGCCCAGGCTCACGCGCTCGTGATTGAGCTGGGTGGTGATCAGCCGCCAGCCGCGGTTCTCCTCGCCGACCAGCATCTGCGCCGGAACCCGCACATCGTCGAAGTAGGTGGCGTTGGTGTGGTGGGCGCCGTCGCAGGTGATGATCGGTGTCCAGGAGTAGCCGGGCTGCTTCGTGTCGACGATGAGGATCGTGATGCCGCGGTGGCGCGATTCGACGGTGCCGGTGCGGCAGGCCAGCCAGACGTAGTCGGCCTCGTGCGCGCCGGTGGTGAAGATCTTCTGCCCGTTGACGATCCAGTCGCCGTCGCCGTCGCGCACCGCGGTGGTGCGCAGCGCGGCCAGGTCGGTGCCCGCCTCCGGTTCGGAGTAGCCGATGGCGAAATGGATGTCACCGGAGAGGATTCCGGGCAGGAACTTGCGCTTCTGTTCGTCGGTGCCGTATTTCTGCAGCGTCGGACCGACGGTCAGCAGGGTCACCAGGGGCAGCGGCACATCGGCACGCACAGCCTCGTTGAAGAAGATCTGCTGTTCCATCGGGCCGAAACCCTGGCCGCCGAACTCCTTCGGCCAGCCCACACCGAGCCAGCCGTCGCGGCCCATCCGGCGCACCACCTCGCGGTAGGCGTCGCCGTGCCGGTTGATCGCCATCTCGGCGTGTTCGGCCGGGGTGACCAGATCGGCGAAATAGGAACGCAATTCTTCGCGCAACCGCCGCTGTTCGGCGGTCAGATCGATGAACATCTTGCTCCCAGAAGGTCGAGGCGCAGCCCCGCACCGCCGAGCAGACGGGCGAGATCCTTGGCCTGTGAGTAGTACCGGTGCATCGGGTGGGTGATATCCACACCGAGCCCACCGTGGAGGTGATGACATTTCTGCATAGCGCGCGGGACTTCCGCGGCCGCCCAATACGCCAGCACATCGAGGTCCTCGTCGATGCGCTGACGCCGCTCGGGCGACGAATCATCCTGTGCCAGCGCCCAGCACGCCGATTCGGCCGCCACGTGCAGGGTGCGCGAGACGACGTAGAGATCGGCGATCTGCTGGGCGACCGCCTGGAACTCGGCCAGCGGCCTGCCGAACTGCTCGCGGGTGCGCACATGTTCGGCGGTGAGCGTGAGCGCGCCCTTGAGCAGGCCGTCCGCGACGGCACCGATGGTCGCCAGGGCGTGGCGGTGCAGGGTGGGCAGCGCGTCGGGCAGCAGCTGGTCGGCGGGGATCTCGACCTCGTCGAGCACCAGCGTCGCCTCCGGGATACCGGCCGACCCGGCGACCGGGATGATCTCCAGTCCCGGCGCCACCGAATCCACCAGCGCCACACCGAGATCGGTGGGTACCAGAATCCAGCGGGCCTGTTCGGCATAGATCACCCCGACCTTGCGGCCGGTGATCCGCACGGTGTCGTCGGTGCGCACGGCCTTGGTGGTCGGCGCGGTGGTGAACGGCGCGCCCGCCTCATTGAGCGCGGCGGTCAGCACGGTGCCCTTGCCGACCTCGGCGAGCACGCGTTCGGCCACCTCGTCGGACAGCTGCGACACCAGCGGCAGCACACCGAACCCGAAGGTCGGCAGCGCGGGCACCGCGACGGCGTCGGTGGCCAGCTCCATGAGCAGCGCCGACACCTCCAGCAGGCCCATGCCGTCGCCACCGAAACGCTCGGGCACGGGGACCGCGAGCAGGCCGGAGTCGATCAGGCTGGGCCACAATTCCATATCGCGCGCCTGCTCACGTTCGAGCAGGCTCACGACCACCTCGGCTACTGCGTCGGCGCTTTCGTCGCGGGTGAAGTCCACGGCGTCCTCCCTCATCGAGCTAACTGTCCGCATCGCGCGGCAGGCCGAGAATCCGTTCGGCGGCCACGGTCAGCAGAATCTGCTCGGTCCCGCCGGCGATCGAGAGACAGCGTGTGAGCAAGAATTCTTTCAGAGCGTCACTGTCCAGGGAACCTTCTTCGCCGGAAAGTTCGAGCGCGTACTCGGCCAGATCCTGCCGATGCCGGACGCCGACGAGCTTGCGGACGCTGGCTTGCGCGCCCGCGTCGACACCGGCCATCGTCGCCACCGCGATCCGTTGCTCCAGCAACGAACCCGCGACCGACGAGGTGATCAGGGCCCCGAAACGGTCCTCGCGCAGTTCTGTTCCCCAGCCGCCGGCCGGGAAACGGTCGAGCAGCGCCTCGAGCGCACCGCCGATTCCGCCGCCGCCCATGGCGACCCGTTCGGCCGACAGCGTGGTGCGCGCGATCTTCCAGCCGTTGTTCAAGTCACCGACCAGGCAGTCGTCGGGCACGAACACGTCGTCGAGGAAGACCTCGCTGAAGCGGTCCTCGCCGGTGATCTGCACCAGCGGGCGCACCTGCACGCCGGGCGCGCGCATGTCGACCAGGAAGTAGCTGATGCCGCGATGCTTGGCGGCACCCGGGTCGGTGCGGGCCAGGCAGATTCCCCAGTTGGCCAGCGAGCCCAGCGAGGTCCACACCTTCTGGCCGCGCAACCGCCAGCCGCCGTCGACGCGTTCGGCGGTGGTGCGCAGCGCGGCCAGATCGGAACCGGCGCCGGGTTCGCTGAACAGCTGACACCAGGTGACCTCGCCGTGCAGGGTCGGCCAGACGAAGCGCTCGATCTGCTCGGGGGTGCCGAAGCGCAGCAGAGTGGGTACGGCCCAGCCCGCGACCGCGAGGTCCGGGGTCGCCAGCTCGGCGCGGCGCAGTTGTTCGGCGATCTGCAGGCAGGCCATCGGGTCGGCGCCGCGGCCGTAGGGGGCGGGCCAGTGCGGCATGACCAGGCCCGCCTCGACCAGGGCGCGCGGCTGTTCGGCGGCGTCCAGGGCGGCGATGGCGGCGATCTCGGCGGCCAGCGCGGAATCGCCGGTGTCGTCACCGAGCACCCGCTCGGCGCCGGTGGTGCGGCGCTGACCGGCGCGCGTGAGCTCGGTGACGCGGGCCCGCCAGCGCGCGGAGCCGCCGAGCAGCTGGCGCAGGGCGGCGGCCCGGCGCAGGTAGAAGTGCGCGTCGTGTTCCCAGGTGAAGCCGATGCCGCCGAGTACCTGGATGGCGTCCTTGGCGGTGTCGACCGCGGCGTCGAGGGCGGCCGCGGCGGCCACGGCGGCGGCGATCGGCAGTTCGGCACCGCCCTCGTCGATCGCGGCGGCCGCGTCGGCGGCGACGGCGCGGATCAGCTCGGTGCGGCACAGCATCCAGGCGCAGATGTGCTTGATCGCCTGGAAGCTGCCGATCGGCTTGCCGAATTGCTCACGGACACGGGCATATTCGACCGCGGTGCGCAGGCACCAGCCCGCGACACCGGCCAGCTCGGCCACCGCGAGGGTGACGAACAGGTCGGTGACATCGGCCTCGGGCGCGAAGCCACGCTCGGCGGGGACGGCCACCTCGGTGGCGGCGACCCGGGCCAGCGGCACGCTGTGGTCGCCGTGGATCAGCGGGATGACGCTCACCGCCTCGGGGGCGATCAGCAGCCAGCGGGTGCCGTCGACGGTGTTGGCGGGCACCAGGATCTGGGTCTCGGTGTCGGCGCCGTAGACGAAATCCCATGCGCCGGTGACGATCCAGCCGTCTTCGTCGGTGCCGGACGCCTTGGCGGCCTGTTCGTCGGCGGGCACCGCGACCGCGCACGGGGTGCCCTCGACCAGGGCACCACCGGTGATGAGCCCGGCCAGCGCGGTGGCCAGCACCGGGCCGCCGACCAGGTCGGCGCCGGTCTGCTCCAGCATCACGGCCAGGTCGGCGACCGTGCCGCCGAGACCGCCATTGTCCTCGTCGAGGGCGACCGCGAACAGCCCGAACTCGCTCAGCGCGGGCCAGTACCCGCGCCAGGCGCCCGTGCCGCCGGCCCGCATTGTTGCAATCGGCGGATGCGAACTCGCCCAGCCCCGCAGCGACTCGGCGGCGGCTTTCTGCTCGTCAGTGGTGGCGATGGTCACAAGAAAATCCGCCCTTCCGGCGTGGTTCCCACTCCTAGAACATGTTCTAATATCTGAGCCGGGTATAAGTCAAGACACCTACACTCGGCGATGTTCCAGCGCACAGCGGCGTGCGGCACCACGACGAGAATGCACTCAGCGAAAGGGTTTCCACGATGGACAGTCCCGCCCCCACGCCCACCGTGACGACACTGTCCGAGGACGAGCTGAGTTCCAACGCGCAGCGTGAGCGCCGCAAGCGCATCCTCGACGCCACCCTGGCGCTGGCCTCCAAGGGCGGCTACGACGCCGTGCAGATGCGCGCGGTCGCCGAGCGCGCCGATGTGGCCGTCGGCACCCTGTACCGCTACTTCCCGTCCAAGGTCCACCTGCTCGTTTCCGCCCTGGCCAGGGAGTTCGAGCAGTTCGAGGGCAAGCGCAGGCCCCTACCCGGGGACGGCCCGTCCGAGCGCATGCACGGCCTGCTCACCCAGATCACCCGGATGATGCAGCGCGACCCGCTGCTCACCGAGGCCATGACCCGCGCGTTCATGTTCGCCGACGCTTCCGCCGCCGCCGAGGTGGACCGGGTCGGCAAGGTGATGGACCGCGTCTTCGCCCGCGCGATGAGCGACGGCGAGCCCGACGACCGCCAGCTCGCCATCGCCCGCGTCATCTCGGATGTGTGGCTGTCGAACCTGGTGGCCTGGCTCACCCGGCGGGCCTCGGCGACCGATGTCACAGAACGGCTCGAGCTCACCGTCGACCTGTTGCTGGGTGATCGCGGGTAACGCCGCAAGACCGTCACAAATCGTCCACACCTGTTGACAGGGTCGGCTGTGCCGTTTCCAGTAGGAAGATGCATAGCCGACCCCGCATATGCAAAACATCGCATCTACCGGGCGAACGCGCCTCGCCGCAGGTGACGCGCGCGCACTGATCCCGGCCGTGCCGACCCCGGCGGGCGGTGCCGATCCGGATTTGCGGCGTGGTCGCGAGCGAGCGCCCGCACAACCCGCCGCGCCGCCCGCGCGCCAGAATTGACCCAGTATTGTTCTCGGCGACCCCTGATCAACTCCCCCGATCACTAGGTTGGATGCGTGAGCGCACAGGATCTGCCCTTGGATGTCCGCCGTGCACTGGCGTCGGTTGCACGCGTGCCACGGCTCTTGGTTGCTTCGGACTACGACGGGACAATCGCCCCGATCGTGTCCGACCCGGCGAAGGCCTTCCCGCATCGGGAATCGGTGAGCGCGCTACGCGCCCTGGCGGGGCTGCCCAACACCACCGCCGCGGTGATCTCCGGCCGAGCCCTACGTGACCTGGCGGCGCTGTCGCGCCTGCCGGTCGAGGTGCAGCTGATCGGCAGCCACGGCTCGGAGTTCGACGTGGGCTTCGTGCACGCCATCGACAACGACGCGCGCCAGCTGCTGGCCGAGATCCAGTCGGCCTTCGCCAAGATCGCCGCGGAGAACCCCGGCGTGACGGTGGAGACCAAACCCGCCAGCGCCGCCCTGCACGTGCGCAATGCCAGCCCCGAGATCGGCAGGCGCGCACTGACTTCGGTGCGTCAGGGCCCGGCCTGCTGGGTGGGCGTGCAGGTCACCGAGGGCAAGGCGGTGATCGAACTCGCCGTGGTCCCGACCGACAAGGGCACGGCGCTGGACACCATCCGGCATCAGGAAAGCGCCTCGGCCGCGGTGTTCTTCGGTGACGACGTCACCGACGAGAAGGCTTTCCGGGTGCTGTCGGGTCCCGATGTGGGCATCAAGGTCGGCGAGGGCGAGAGCCTGGCCAAGCTGCGGGTGGACTCCACCGAGGCCGTCGCGCGGGCCCTGGCCTTCCTGGTCGAGGAGCGCCGCACCTGGCTGGCCGGGGCCAGCGCCCCGCGCATCGAGCGGCTGACCATGCTGGCCAGCCCGCGCTCGGTCGCGCTGCTGACCCCCGACGCCACCGTCACCTGGTTCTGCCACCCCGAGCCGGATTCGGCGGCGGTGTTCGCCCACCTGCTCGGCGGCGCGGCGGCCGGGCACTTCACCATCGAACCCGAACGCGCGGGCCTGCCGCTGTCGCAGCGCTACGTGGACGGCACGATGACCGTCGAAACCCGCTGGGCCAGTTTGCAAGTGGTCGACTACCTGCCGCACGACGTGGCGCCCGACCGCACCGACCTGACGCGCGTGATCAGCGGTGACGCCAAGGCCGTGGTGACCTTCGCGCCGCGTCCGGAATTCGGCCAAGTGCCGGTGCGCATCGAGGCGGTGCCGGGCGGGCTGCGGGTCAGCGGCACCAACGAGCCGATGGTGTTGCGCTCCAACGGAGTTCAGTGGGAGATCGTCTCCGACGGGATCTCCGAATCGGCGCGCGCGGTGGTCGATCCGTCGGGTGCGCCGGTGGTGCTCGAATTGCGCTGCGGGACCGCCGATCTGGCGCCCTCGATGACGCCGGAACCGCAGCGTCGTCAGCTCGCCGAACAGTACTGGTCGCAGTGGGCGGCCGGATTGCAGCTGCCGCCGCTGAAGCCGGATCTGATGAAGCGCTCGGCGCTGACGCTGCGCGGGCTGGTGCACCGTCCGTCGGGTTCGATCCTGGCCGCCGCCACCACCTCGCTGCCCGAGGACATCGGCGGCGTGCGCAACTGGGACTACCGCTACTGCTGGCTGCGCGACGCGTCGCTGACCGCGCAGGCGCTGGTCACCCTGGGTTCGCTCACCGAGGCCGAGGAGTTCCTGGACTGGGTGCACAAGGTGCTGGCCACCCTGCCCGGGCCCGAGCGTCTGCACCCGCTGTACACGATCTACGGCGAGACGCTGCCGCCGGAAGCCGTCATCGACCTGCTGCCCGGCTACGCGGGCTCGCGGCCGGTGCGCGTGGGCAACGCGGCCAATATGCAGGTGCAGCTGGATGTGTTCGGGCCGATCGTCGACCTGATCACCTCCATGGCGCACGAGCGTGAGCGTCAAGGTGCCACCGCCCCGGCCAAGGCGCTGCCGGATGCCGATTGGGAGCTCGTGCACGCCATGGTCTCGGCGGTGCAGCGGCGCTGGACCGAACCCGACCACGGCATCTGGGAGATCCGCGGCAACCCGCGTCACCACGTCTACTCCAAGGTGATGGGCTGGCTGACCATCGACCGCGCGCTCACCCTGGCCGAGCGCTTCGACCGGCGGCCCGACCCGGAGTGGGCGCAGCTGCGCGAGGTCATCGCCGAGGAGGTGAAGGCCAAGGGCTGGAACGAGCAGGTGCAGTCCTACACCGCCGCCTACGACGGCACCGACCTCGACGCCGCCACCCTGCACATCGGCCTGAGCGGCCTGATCGACCCGGCCGACCCGCGCTTCGCGGCCACCGTCGTCGCCACCGAAGCCGAGCTGCGCAGCGGCGCCACGGTCTACCGCTACCACCACGACGACGGGCTCCCCGGCGGCGAGGGCGGCTTCCACCTCTGCGCCGCCTGGCTCGTCGAGGCATACCTCCTCATCGGCCGCCGCTCCGACGCCGAGGCCCTGTTCGCCCAGCTCGTCGCCGCCGCGGGCCCCACCGGCCTGCTCAGCGAGGAGTACGACCCGGTCGCCGAACGCTCCCTGGGCAACCACCCCCAGGCCTACAGCCACCTGGGCCTGCTCCGCTGCGCCCAACTGCTGAGCCAGCCGGCGAACGTGCTCGTCTGACGATCGCCGAAAAGCCGGGTCCGGAAATCCGGGCCCGGCTTTTCGGTGTGGTTAGTGGTGGGTACCGGTGCCTGCTAATCTAAAACGGTAACGATTTCCATTATGATCTGGGGCACAGTGTCGGCGTGCCTGGATATGAGCACGGCCAGGAGTTCCGCGTGAAGAGTCGATTCGCCCGTTTGTGTGCCGGGGTCACGGTGGGGATCGTGGCGGGGGTTGTGCTCAGCGCGTGTGGTTCCGGTGGTGAGGACGACGGGAGCGTGTCGGTCGTGGCGTCCACGAATGTGTGGGGGTCGATCGCGAGTGCGGTGGCGGGGCCGGATGTGCGGGTGACCTCGATCATCAGTGATCCCGCCGCCGATCCGCATTCGTTCGAGACCTCCGCCACCGATACCGCCAAGATCAGAGACGCGGATCTGGTCGTGTTCAACGGTGGGCACTACGACGAGTTCATCGAGAAGGCGATCTCCGGTAAGGACAAGCGGACCGTCGAGGCGTTCGCGCAGCGTCCGGACAAGGGCGACGACAACGAGCACGTCTGGTACGACGTGCGCACCGTCGCCGCGGTCGCCGACAGCATCGCCGCCCAGCTCGGCGAGATCGACGGCGCCAACGCGGCCGGATACACCGAGCGGGCCACCACCTTCAAGAACCAGCTGATCGGCGTCAGCACCATCACCGGGACCATCGCGACCCAGCATCCGAACGCGCCGGTCGCGCAGTCCGAGCCGCTCGCGCACTACCTGCTGGTGGCCGCGACCGCGCAGGACAAGACCCCGCACGAGTTCCAGGAAGCGATCGAGCAGGAGACCGACCCGGCGCCCGCCGCCGTGGCCGCGACCCGCGACCTGATCAGCGGCAAGCAGGTCAAAGCCCTGATCTACAACATTCAGACCCAGGACAAGATCACCCAGGACCTGCGCGCCACCGCCCAGTCCGCGGGCATCCCGGTCGTCGAGGTGACCGAGACGCTGCCCGAGGGTGTCGACTACATCCAGTGGCAGACCGCCAACGCCAAGGCGCTCGCCGCGGCCCTGCGCTGAGGAGTGCGCCGATGACCGAGGGAGCAGCCCTGCCCGAGACCACCGTCGCGCCCGCCGTCACCGCCGAGGCGGCCATCCGGCTGCGCGCGGCGACGCTGTCCTTCGGTGACCGGACGCTGTGGCGCGACCTCGATCTCACCGTCGCCCCGGGCGAGTTCATCGCGGTGCTCGGGCCCAACGGGTCCGGCAAGACCTCGCTGCTGCGGGTATTGCTGGGCAGTCTCGGGCTGAGTTCCGGTGACGCGCAGGTCGCGGGCAGGCAGGCCGGGCTCGGTAATCCGGGCATCGGGTACGTGCCGCAGCAGAAGACGATCGACGCCGGGGTGCAGTTGCGCGGGGTCGACCTGGTCGGGCTCGGCGTCGACGGGCATCGCTGGGGACTGGGCTGGCGGACCCGCCGCGAGCGGGACCGCAAGGTGGCGGCGGCGGTCGCCGCGGTCGGCGCGCAGGCGTTCGCGCACGCACCGCTGGAGAGCATGTCCGGTGGCGAGCAGCAGCGGCTGCGGGTGGCGCAGGCGCTGGTCGGTGACCCGTCGGTGCTGCTGTGCGACGAGCCGCTGCTGAGCCTGGACCTGGCCAACCAGCGGCTGGTCGCCGAACTGGTCGACAAGCGCAGGCGCGAGCACGACACCGCGGTGCTGTTCGTGACCCACGAGATCAATCCGATCCTGCCGCTGGTCGACCGGGTGCTGTACCTGGTCGACGGCGAGTTCCGGATCGGCACGCCCGCGGAGGTGATGACCTCGGCCACGCTCTCGGAGCTCTACCGCACCGAGGTCGAGGTGCTGCGGGTGCGCGACCGGCTGGTGGTCGTCGGCACCGGTGACGACATGGACGCGCTGGGCGGGACCGCCTGATGGACAAACTCACCAAGGTGCTCGAGCAGATGTTCGACTTCGGCACCACCGCCGACCTGCTCACCTACGACTTCGTGCAGCAGGCGCTGCTGGCCTCGGCGCTGCTCGGGCTGCTGGCCGGGCTGATCGGGCCGCTGATCGTGGCCAGGCAGATGTCGTTCGCGGTGCACGGCACCAGCGAGCTCTCGCTGACCGGCGCGTCGGCGGCGCTGCTGGTCGGGGTGGGTGTCGGGTTCGGTGCCATCGCCGGTTCGGTGGTGGCGGCAGTCTTGTTCGGCTGGCTGGGTTCGCGTGCGCGGGAACGCGATTCGGTGATCGCGGTGGTGCTCTCGTTCGGGCTGGGCCTGTCGGTGCTGTTCCTGTGGCTGGCGCCCGACCGGGCCGGATCGAAGTTCTCGCTGCTCACCGGGCAGGTGGCCAGTGTCGGCTACGACGGGCTGGCCCTGCTGCTCACCTGCACCGCCGCCGTGCTGGCCGTGCTCGCGGTGGTCTACCGCCCGCTGCTGTTCGCCAGCGCCGATCCGGAAGTGGCCATCGCCCGCGGTGTCCCGGTGCGCGCCCTGTCGGTGGTCTTCGCCGTCCTGCTCGGCATCACCGCCGCCTTCGGCGTCCAGATCGTCGGCGCCCTGCTGGTCCTGGCCCTGCTCATCACCCCCGCCGCGGCCGCCGCCCAGCTCACCTCGAGCCCCCTGCGAGCCACCGTCCTCGCCGTCGTCTTCGCCGAGGTCTCCGCCGTCGGCGGCCTGCTGCTGTCCCTGGCCCCGGGCGTCCCCGTCTCCACCTTCGTCACGGCGATCTCGTTCACGATCTATCTGGTGTGCCGGGTGGTGGGCCACCGATCGCGCGCCCTGACGACCGCCCGCTGAGACCGCGATCGGCGAAGCGCCAAGGTCAGCTGAGAACCTCGTCGACGGTGCTCGCCGTCAGAACTCGACCGATCCACCGATCCAGCTCGGCCGCCGTCGCCGCCTCCACCCGCACAGCGACCGACTCCGCGACATCATCGAACTTCAGACTCAGCAGCTGAAGTAACGCCTGACGCTTCCCGATCACCTCGCCCCTTGCCTCGCCGCGAGCCTCGCCGAGGGCCGCACCGCGAGCCATGAACTTTTCAAGAGTCGTCACAACAGCCTCCCTCACCCGAGGTTCCAACCGGTCCAGCAACGGATCGAACTTCTCCGGCTCGACATCACTGACACCACCAATGTACGTCATGACCGCGGTCAGATCACCACGGCCATTCGGGCGGGTGAACATTGCCGATAGGTCGTCTACCAGCGAGTACAAGTGCTCGACGACGTCCTCGCGACTCGCCACCTGCAACGCGTACAACGTCACCAACGCCGCTGGCGTCAACGATCGCTTCCTCAGCTCGGTCAGGTCGACAGCACCGACATCGTCAATGATGTACCGAACACGCGGAACCAGCTCTCCCAGCGATTCACGGACCTCCGCCGAGATCTCGAACAACTCCGAAAGATCCGTCGGAGCCCTCCACTTCCGCCCTTTCGGATGTGCGTGCACCACCAACGGGATGATCATCGGCAATGTCCCGGACTCCGGGTGGTCTCGGGCGTACCGGGTCCAGATGTTCACCATGTACTCGGTCAGCCGCAACGCCATCAGTTTGTCGGGGCGGCTCTGATGCTCGATCAGGCAGTAGATGAATGCCGTCTGCCCTTCGACTCGCGCCGAAAACAGTAGATCGCCGTAGCGCGGTCGTAGGTGCGTCGAGACGTACCCCGAGGGCAGCAATGTCAAAGTCGACCAGTCGACCTGCGCGACGAACGACTCCGGCAGTTGAGAGCACAACTCCGACGCGGCGTTTTCCGGGCAGGAGAAGACGTGGCGGCACACCGCGTCATGAGGAGCACTCCATTCATCCGCTATAGCCATAACGGATGAATACCATATCGGTGTGACTGCTGTTGTGGGCCATTGGATCTCGGGCAGAAACCAGGCCCGAAGCGGGGCTGATGCTGCGCTTCGGGCCTGGTTGCGGGGTGCTGCGGCGGGGGTCGGGTCAGGCGGGGATCTTCTCGAGTTGGGTTGTCGGGGTGGGGGATTCGCCTCGGGTGTTGACGGTGCGGAGGGCGGTGAGGACGCCGGCGAGGGCTATGCAGGCGGCTACCAGGAGGGCCTGGCGGAAGCCTGCGGTGGTGGCGTCGAGGGGGGCGGTTCCTGCGGCTAGTTCGGTGGTGGTGTGGGAGATGGAGACCGCGGTGAGGATGGCTACGCCGAGGGCTACGCCGATCTGGGCGGAGGTGTTGATGAGGGCGGCGGCCAGGCCGGCCTTGGCGGGTGGGACGCCCGCGTTGGCGGCGGCGGTGTTGGCGACGAAGACCGCGGCGGCACCCGCGGCGGTCACCATCAGGCCGGGGAGCAGGTCGGACAGGTAGGCACCGTCGGTGGGGATGCGCGACAGCAGCAGGATGCCGAGGCCGGTGACGGCGGCACCGGTGACGGTGACGGGCTTGGTGCCGGTGATCGGGACGATCTTGGAGGCGATGCCGGACACCACGATCACGGTGAGGCTGAAGGGGATGTAGGCGCAGCCCGCCTTGATCTCGCCGTAGCCGAGCACGGTCTGCGCGTAGAGGGTGATGAAGAAGAACAGCGACATCATGCCCGCCGCGACGAACAGGTGGGTGAGGTTGGCGGCGGCCAGCCCGCGGATGCGGAAGATCGACAGCGGCACCAGCGGGTTGTCGATCTTGGCCTCGTTGATCACGAACGCGACCAGCATCGCCACGGCCAGGCCGAGCTGCCACAGCGTGCGGGTGCTGCCCCAGCCGTGCTCGGGTGCCTGCACCAGGCCGTAGACCAGCAGCATCAGGCCGCCGGTGGCCAGTGCGGTGCCGAGGAAGTCGAAGCCCTTGCGGGTCTCGTCGCCCCGGTCGGCGGGGATCACCGCGGGCAGGGCGATCAGCAGCAGCAGGCAGACGGGGCTGTTGATGTAGAACACCCAGCGCCAGCCGAACTGTTCGGTGATCACCCCACCGAGCACCAGGCCCGCGGCCGCGCCGAGACCGGAGACACCACCCCAGACGCCGAGCGCGGTGCTGCGGTCGGTGCCCTCGCGGAAACTCGTGGTGAGGATCGACAGGGCGGCGGGCAGCATGAGCGCCGCGCCGATGCCCTGGGCGAACCGGGCGCCGACCAGCAGTTCGGCATTGCTCGCCAGACCGCCCGCGGCCGAGGAGATCCCGATGATGACCAGGCCGGTCATCAGCACCCGGCGCCGGCCCAGCAGATCGGCGAGGCGACCGCCGAGCAGCATCAGGCCGCCGTAGGTGAGCAGATACCCGGTGGTCACCCACTGCAGGGTCGAGACCGACAGGCCCAGCTCGCGCTGGATCGCGGGCAGTGCCAGGTTGACGATCGAACTGTCGACGAAGTCGAGGAACGCGCCCGCGCACAGCAGCGCGAGCGTGAACTTCCCGCGCCGGGTCGCCAGGAACGACGGTGTCTCTGTAGCGATACTCACTAGCTTCTCTCTTTCCCTGTCACCACTCGAGCAGCGTGAGCCCGACCGACATACCCCCGCCGAAGCCGGCGAGCAGGACTTTGTCCCCCGGGTGCAGAAGTCCTGTGCGGCAAGCGCTGTCGAGGGTGATCGGTATCGATGCCGCGCCGGTGTTGCCGAGCTCGGTGACTGTCGTGTGCGCCGTTGCCTTCGACAGCCCGAGTTCGGTCACCAGCTGGGCCACCAGGTTTCCGTTGGCCTGGTGCGGAATCAGATGGGTGATCTCCTCCGGTGCGACCGCCGCGTCGTGCAGGAACTGCTTGACGATCAGCGGCAACCGGGTGGTGACGAACTCGCGGACACCGCGGCCGTCCATGGTGAAATAGCCTCCGGCAGGCACCCCGATCATCGAGGTGAGCTCGCCGAAGGTGTGCAGGGCCGATCGCTGGATGCCACCGGCCGCCGCCGGGCCGACGACCACCGCGCCCGCACCGTCCCCGAACAGGATGACCGTGCGCCGGTCGGCCGGATCGAGGATGCGCGAATAGATGTCGGCCCCGATGACCAGGCCGTAGCCGCCGTCTCTGGCGACCGCGGCCTCCACCGTGGACAGCGCGAACACGAAACCCGAGCACACCGCGTTCACGTCGAAGGCCGAGGCGTGATGCGCGCCCAGGTTGTGCTGCACGAACGCCGCGGTGGGCGGCTGCTGCTGATCGGGCGTGGAGGTGGCGACCACGATGGTGGTCAGGTCGGTCGCGGCGATGCCCGCCGCGGCCAGGGCGGCGGCGCCGGCGCGGGTGGCCAGATCGGAGGTGGCGAGGCCGGGTTCGGCCCAGCGGCGGGCGCGGATCGCGGTCTTGCCGCGAATCCACGCGTCGTCGACTCCGGCGGCGGCGCCTGCCTCCTGATTGGTGACCACCCGATCCGGCACCGACGCGCCGGTGCCGAGCACCGCGATCCGGTTCATTTCGTCTCCCTGGTGGGCGCGGCGCTCGAGTACTCCGCGGTGACACAGCCGCAGTAGCAGCCTTCGTCGTCGGTGGTGTCCGTGGGCGCCAGATGTTCGGCCGGCGCGACGGAGACCAGCTGGTTGTGCAGGATGCGCACAAGCTGTTCGTCGGTCATGATTCGTCCCGGTGCTCAGCCCACGGAGTCCGCGGTCGAGAGTTCGGCGACGGGCGCGGGAGCGGCGGGCCGCTCACAGATGACGACGGGGATATCGCGGTCGGTGCGGGTCTGGTAGACCGCGAAACCGTGGAACGCCTTGACGATGCGCGGCCACAGCTCGGCCTTCTCCTCGGCGTTCGCGGTGCGCGCCACCCACGGCTCGGTGACGCCGTCGATGGTCAGTTCCACCTCCGGCGTGGCGACCAGGTTGCGGTACCACTCGGGATCGCGGTCGTCGCCTTCCTTGGAGGCCACCAGGATCACCCGGTCGGGTTCCATCACCGGCACCCACAGCACCGCCGTGCGCCGGGCGCCGGACTTGCGGCCGATCACGTGCAGTTCGATGGCGGCCATGCCGTACTGGCGGTTGCCCCACTTGCCGCCGCTGACCTTCAGGATGAAGTGGTGGGTGTTGCGCACACCCTTGAGGAACTGGTCGAACAGGTAGTCGCGCGGCTTGGCGAAGGGGCCCTGCCGGGTGATCTGCCTGGCCTTGCGCGGGGAGGTCAGCGCGACGTCGGCGGTCTTGAACACACTGCGCATGCCCGCCGCGATGGCCGGGAAACCGAAAGCGCGGGTGGCGAAGTCGGCGCCGATCGGGGTGACGGCCTCGACCTCGGAGGTCCACACGATGTGGGTGCCGCCGCGCACCTCGGAGAAGGTCATCTCGGCGCCGTTGTGCTTGATCTGCGGGACGCCCTCCTCGATGACCCAGGCGAAGCGGTAGGGCGCCTCGTTGGCGGTGACGCGTTCTGTGTAGCTGCCGAACAGCCAGGTCATCTTGCGGATGGCGCCCTCGCCGTAGGGGGTGTCGGCGGCGGGCTCGAGCAGTTCGCTGCCCAGCACCGCGAAGGAGGCGGTGAAGTTCGCGGAATCGGTGAGCCAGGCGTAGACCTTCTCGATCGGCGCGGCGATGGTGTATTCGAGCCTCAGTGTCTGCATCGGAAATCCTGTCGTTACGGGTGGATCGTGGAGCTAGCCGAGCGCGCGCAGGCGCGGGGCGAGGTCGCGGGCGAACAGCTCGTGGAAACGGGCCTGGTCGTGGCCGGGAGCGTGGAAGACCAGGTGGCGCATGCCCGCCGCGAGGTACGGCTCGATCGCGGCGACGACCTCGTCGGGGTCGGTGCCGACGATCCAGCGCTTGGCGATCTGCTCGATCGGCAGCGCGTCGGCGGCGGCCTCCATCTCGATGGGATCGGAGATGCTGTGCTTCTGCTCGGGCGTCAGCGACAGCGGCGCCCAGAACCGCGTGTTCTCCAGGGCGAGTTCGGCATCGGTCTCGTAGGACAGCTTGATCTCGATCATGGTGTCGACCGACTCGACCGAGCGGCCTGCCTTCTGCGCGCCCTCGGTGACGGCGGGCATCAGCTTCTCGGTGTAGAGGTCCATGCCCTTGCCGGAGGTGCAGATGAAGCCGTCACCGACCCGGCCGGCATAGCGCGCGACCAGCGGACCACCCGCGGCGATGTAGATCGGGATGCCCTCGGCGGGCACGTCGTAGATCGAGGCACCGACGGTGCGGTAGTACTGGCCCTCGAAGTCGACGCGCTTGCCGGTCCACAGCTCGCGCATGAGCTCGATGGACTCGCGCAGCCTGCCGTAGCGCTCCTTGAATTCCGGCCACTCGCCGGTGAATCCGGTGGCGATCTCGTTGAGCGCCTCGCCACTGCCGACACCGAGCATGACGCGGCCCGGGTAGAGGCAGCCGAAGGTGGCGAACGCCTGCGCGATGACCGCCGGGTTGTAGCGGAAGGTGGGGGTGAGCACCGAGGTGCCGATCTGGATGCGCCGCGTGCGCTCGCCGACGGCGGCCAGCCAGGCCAGCGAGAACGGGGCGTGGCCGCCGTTGTAGCGCCAGGGCTGGAAGTGGTCGCTGATCATCGCGCTGTCGAAGCCGTGCTCCTCGGCCGAGACCGAGAGTTCCACCAGCTCACGCGGGCCGAACTGCTCGGCCGACGCCTTGTATCCCAGACGAAGTTCGGGCACTGTCTTGTCCTCCATGGTCGATGTGGCGGGTTCAGGCGCGGCGGTAGCGGGCCATCAGCCCGAAGACGGTCACCGCGTGGCTCTCCAGCGGGACGTAGCTCAGCAGCGGGCGCGGGCCGAGCAGCTCCGGCGGGCCCGGCCAGGTGCCGTCGGCGCGCTGGGTGGTGTCGAGGTAGCGCACCGCGCGGTCGAGGGCGGCCTCGTCGCCGAGTCCGGTGTGCACCAGCAGACCCAGGGCCGCGCCGGTTGCGCTGGCGCAGCTGCTCTCCCCCGCCCGCTGGCCCCAGCCGCCGTCGGGGTTCTGCGCGGCGAGTACCTCGCGGGTCGCGGCGTGCACGGCGGGGTGGTCGTAGCCGATGGCGGCGCCGATGGTGTCGACGGTGTAGGGCCGGTTGCGGTAGACGCAGAGGAATTCCTCACCGCGCGCGAACCTTTCGGCCAGCCAGCGCCTGGTCTCCGTGGTGGCGGGGGTGTCGGCGTCCGGGAACAGGCTCAGCGCGCTGACGATGTGCGCGACGCAGTCGTCGGTCGGCACGTCCTTGGCGTAGTAGTAGGTGTTCCACAGGCTGTCGGGGCGCTGGTGCTCGCGGTAGAGGCGCAGGGAACGCTCGATCACCTCGTCGGAGGTGAGGCCGGCCAGCGCGTGCAGGGCCGCGGCGGTGCTGTCGAGGTCGGGTTGCAGCACGATGGCGTAGGGGAAACCGCCGTCCTCGTGCTGGATCGACTCCAGGTAGCGCACCGCCCGCGGCAGGCACTTCTGCTGGAACAGCGGGTGCTCGCGGGCGGCCCACACCGTGACGATGGAATCCCAGTTCTCACAGGTGATCAGGCTCCAGCCGCCGTTGCCGTGCTGCTGGGCGAGCAGGTAGTCGCGGCCGCGGGCCACCGCGTCGCCCTCGGGCTCGGCGATGCCGAGGGCCAGCACCGCCATGGCCGTGCTGATCGGCATGGTGGCGATGGAGCCGTCGGCCGCCTGCACGCTCTTGATGGTCTCGGCGGCCTCGCGCACCGCGTCGGTGGCGCCGAAGTGCCCCTCCACGATGACGCGCGCCGCCGCGATCTCCACAATCGTCCACACCCGCAGGCGATCCCGGCGCGCGGTCTCGTACCGCTCGGCCAGCTCGCTACGCAGCTCGGCCAGGCGGGCGTCGCCGTCGGCGCCCCACACCTCGGTCCACTGGCCCGCGTGCAGGGCCAGCGCCTGCAACAGCGCGGTGCGCCAGCGCAGCACCGGATTGGCCAGCTCGGGACGGTCGAGATCGAGTTCGACCGTCTTGGACAGGGCGAAGTCGCGCATGGCGTTCTCGGTCATCAACGCGATCGGATCGTGTTGCAGCGAGGTGGAATTCAGGGCCAGCCAGGTGCGGCCGCGCACCACGGCGGCGTCGGCCCTGCCTGCCACGGCCAGCGCGTAGGTGGCGAAACCGGTTTCCAGGATGCGCGGCTCCGGCGGGACGGTCCAGCTGCCGACCTCGTCCTGGGTGTCGACGAGATGGGTGACGGCGCGGTCGAGGACGCGCGCGAGGATGTCTTGCACAGCGATATTCCTTTGCGATCGTGTTCAGCGGGAGCGTTCGAGGACCGAGCGGGCCAGCACGCGCAGTTCGCCCGCGCCCGCGTCGCGGGGCTGGGCGCGGTCGAGGGCGGCCAGCGCGGCTTCGGCACAGGCGGTGGCCTCGGTGCGGGTGGTCTCGCGGCCGCCCGCCTGCTCGACGAGATCGGCGACGGTGGCGATCTCGGTGTCGGAGAACGGTTCCGGCCTGCGGTAGAGCTCGATCAGGCGGGTGCTCGCGGCGGTGCCGGACTGCATGGCCGTGACCACCGGGAAGGACTTCTTGCGCGATTGCAGGTCGGAGCCCTGCGGCTTGCCGGTGACCTCGGACGGTCCCCAGATGCCCATCAGGTCGTCGATCAGCTGGAAAGCCAGCCCGAGCTGACGGCCGAAGTCGCGGTAGTGCCGGGCGACCGCGGGATCGGCGCCTGCGGCCAGCGCGCCCAGCTCGCACGAGACACCCAGCAGCGCACCGGTTTTGCCCTCGATCATCGACAGGCACTGCGCGGGGGTGACCTCCATGCTCTGCTCGAAGGCCAGGTCGTTGGACTGGCCCGCGTAGAGCTCGAGGGTGGCGTGGGCCAGCACGGCGGTCATCGGGCCGCACTGGGCGTCGTCGGCGAGCAGGCTGTGCGCGAGGGTCAGCAGGGCGTCACCGACCAGGATCGCCTGGCCGCTGCCGAAGACGGTCCAGGCGGCGGGGCGGCCGCGGCGCCGGTGGTCACCGTCCATCACGTCGTCGTGGATGAGGGTGAAGTCGTGCAGGAGTTCGACGGCCACCGCGGCATTGAGCACGGTGGCGCGTCCGGCGGCGGCGTCACCGCCGACCGCGCGGGCCGAGGACACCGTGAAGGCGGGGCGGAACGCCTTGCCCGCCGCGTCGGTGGGCTGGCCCTTCGCGTCCCACCAGCCGATGTGATAGCCGGCCATGTGCCGCATCGAGGGGGCGAGTTCGTCGACGGCGCCGCGATGGGTGGGGGCGATCGCGCCCCGGACCGCGCCCACGATATTCGCGGCGGCCTGCCGGTTGGATTCCGCGGTGTCCACCGCACCGCCGAGGGTGATGCTGTGCGTCACAATTATTCCCCTGACAAATCTGGATCGGGTCGTGCATTGCTTCAAAAAGTAATGCCGGAAATGCGCCGCTCAAATAGCAAGGCATTGCCAGGCTTGTTATTGCGAGAATTCATTTCCGCCTTTGACGACCAGCGCGACGTGCAATCGGGACGGGCAATTCAGCTTGGCCATCACCTGGCGCAGATGATTGATCACGGTCCATTCGGCGATACCGAGGCGGCTGGCGATCATGCGATTGGTCATGCCGTCGGCGACCAGGTCGGCGATCTCGCGTTGCCGTTTGGTGAGCACGGTCAGCGGGGACGCGGGCCGGGCCGGGATGGCGGGGCCCGACAGCGCCGTGGTGACGGCGTCGGCGAGGTCGACGGGGGTGGCCGAGCGCAGCAGCTGTGGTGGGCGGGAGTGCTCGGGCTCGGCGTCGTCGGGTTGGGGCAGCGCGTAGACCTCGCGCAGCCCGCGCACCTCGTCGGCCGCGGCGGTGGCGTTGGTGTCGAACTCCTCGCCCGCCAGCCGGTAGGCGGCCGCGCAGCCGGTCAGCGCGGTGAGGGTCTCGAGCGTGTGACCCCAGCCCTCGGGCAGCCGCAGCGTGCCGCGGTAGAGCTCGAGCGCGCGGTGGGCCGCGCCCCGGGTGAGCTGGGTGCGGGCCAGCGCGTTGCCCGCCCGCAGCCATTCGGTGTCGGCGTCCAGGCGCAGGACCCGGCGGACCAGGCCCGACCACCGCTCGTCGTCCGGGTCGCCGGGCGCGAGCGCGTCCAGGTAGAGCTCGACCACCTCGCGTAGCCGGGCACCGGGGTGCACCGGGCTGCGCTGAGCGAGAGCGAAACGTTCCCTGGCCTGCACCGGGCTGTCCGCCTCGACGTGTGCCGCGCCCAGCCGGACACACGCCCGGTAGGCGCCCTCGGCGTCGCCGAGCCGGTCGTAGGCGGCGACGGCGTGCGCGTAGAGGTCCACCGCCCGGCTCGGTCTGCCCGAGCGGATCGCCCAGTCGGCCAGCAGTTCGGTGGCCTTCGGCACCGCCGGATCGGCCGACTCACCGGCCCGGTCGAGGAATCCGGTGAGCGTGTCCTCGACTGCGGCGAGCTCGCCCGAGCGCACCCACAGGTCCTCGAGCAGCCCGGCCAGCTGCACCGCGCGCACAGGCTGGTCGCGGTCGAGCAGCCGCTCGACGGTGCGATGGAATTCGCCCGCCTGTCCCACCGCGACGGCCCGCACGGCCGGGCCCCGGTCCGGGTCGGCCAGCTCGGCGGCCACCCGTAGGGCCAGTTCACAGCAGGTTTCCAGCTGCGCGCCCAGAATCCGGTCGCCGCGAGCGCGGTCGGCGGCCAGCAGGCGCAGGCAGTAGTCGCGGACCGTGGCGATCAGCTCGTAGCGGGGGCGGCCGGTGTCGGCCACCGACCGTTCCAGCAGGCTGTGGTCGAGCAGGGTGTCCACGCGGGCGCGGATGTCGTCGGACTCGGCCTCGGCCAGCGCGGCGACGGTGTCGGCGTCGACCGGGGAACTGCACAGCGCGAAGTGCAGCAGCACGTCGACGGTGCGGTCGTCGAGATCGCGCAGGCCCCAGGCGATCGCCTCGGACAGGCTGCGATGCCGGGCCGGCGCGTCGAGATAGGGCAGCGGCGCGAGCTCACCGCGCGAGCGGATCAGTTGCAGCGTGCGCGCCGAGCCGATCCGGTCGATGGTGGTGGCGGCCAGTTCCAGCGCCAGCGGCACACCGCCGAGTTCGCGCGCGATCTCGTCGAGCACCGGGCGGTTCTGCGCGGTGCGGTAGCGGCTGTCGATACCGGCCAGCAGCAGCCGCGCGGCAGGCGAGGACGCCAGACGCGAGGGGCCGGAATCGGCGCGGGTCGGCAGCGGGCGCACCGAGACCAGGTACTCCTGGCGCAGATTCAGCGAGACCCGGCTGGTGGCGACCACCAGCAGCCCCGGGCAGCGGCGCAGCAGGCGGGGCAGATCGGGGGCGATCAGCTCGGTGACGTGGTCGCAGTTGTCCAGCAGGAGAACGGCCCGGTCCGCACCGAGTTCGATGGCCAGCGGCTCGGGCGCGCTGCCCTGGCTCCCGGCCACGGCGAGCACGGCCGCCCACGCTTCGGCCCTGGTGCCCGCCTGCGCGAGATCGACGCTCAAGCAGCGCTCGGCAGGGAAGTCACCCAGGCCGAGCACCTCTTCGGCCAGCCTGCTCTTGCCGACGCCCGCGGGCCCGGTCAGCGTCAGCAGGCGGACCCCGGGGTCGGCGATCAGGCGCCGGATCTCGGCGATGTCGGTGTCGCGCCCGATCAGTGCGGGCAGGCGGAAACTGCCGATCTCGGCGTCGTTGCCGATCAGCTCCTCCCCCGCGTGCTGCCAGGTCAGCGGGGTGGTCACGGGGTGCTCCCGGCCGGGGGCCGCCGATGACCGGCCCGGCGCGCGGACACCGCGTTGGCCAGGCGTCGCAGCGCGCTCGCCGTGGTGGGCCAGTCCAGGCAGGCGTCGGTGATGGATTGCCCGTAGGTGAGCTCGCCTGCCCGGCCGAGGGTGAGGTCCTGGCGGCCGCCGACGAGGAAGCTCTCCAGCATCACCCCGACGACCGTGCGGTCACCGGCGGCGATACGGGCGGCGAGATCGTCGACGACCACGGCTTGGCGCTGGTGGTCCTTGGCGCTGTTGCCGTGGCTGGCGTCGACCACCAGCCGCGGTGGCAGGCCCGCGCGGGTCAGCCGCAGGCAGGCCCCGGCCACCGCGGCCGCGTCGTAGTTGGGTCCGCCGCTGCCACCCCGCAGGATGACGTGGCAGTCCGGATTGCCCGCGGTGTGGATGAGCGCCGAGCGCCCATCCAGGTCGATCCCGGGAAAGACGTGCTCGGCCGCGGCCGCCCGCACCCCGTCGACGGCCACCTGCACGTCCCCGTCGGTGCCGTTCTTGATCCCGACCGGCATCGACAGCGCGCTGGCCAGCTGCCGGTGCACCTGACTGGCCGCCGTGCGGGCGCCGATCGCGCCGTAGGACACCAGATCGGCCAGATACTGCGGGGTGATCGGGTCGAGGAACTCGCAGGCCACCGGCAGGCCGAGGCCGGTGATGTCGACGAGAAGGCCGCGGCCGACGCGCAGCCCGGTGTGGATGTCGAAGCTGCCGTCCAGGTGCGGGTCGTTGAGCAGCCCCTTCCAGCCAAGGCTGGTGCGCGGCTTCTCGAAGTACACCCGCATCACCACGTGCAGCCGGTCGGCCAGTTCGGCGGCGGCGCCCGCGAGCAGGCGCGCGTAGTCCATGGCGGCGGCCGGATCGTGCACCGAGCACGGGCCGACGACCACCATGAGCCGGTCGTCGGCGCCGTCGAGCACCGCGGCGGTGGCACGGCGGCCCGCCCGGACGACGGTGGCGGCGGTCTCGTCGACGGGATGGGCTCGCCGCAGTTCGGCGGGGGCGCGCAGCGGGCTGATGCTCAGCGTGCGCCGGTCGGTCAGGTCGGAATGCGCGGGCGCGGTGTCGGTGACGATACTCATTGCGAAAGCCCTTCGGCGATGGTGCGCATGCCTACTCCTTCGAGGAAAAGAATGGATCTCGCGATGCGCAGGACAGCCGGGGAAAGGCGGGAGAATGCGCACCGGCGCGAAATGGCGCGATCCGGATACGGGCACAGCGGTGCCGCCGGATCAGCGTGACACCCGGCACCATCGAGCCGCCTTCATTTCGCTATCGCCGGAAAACAGCGGAACCGGAAAAACGGCGGGGGGGGCCGGGGGGGGGGGGGGGCCCGGGGGGGGGGTGGGGGTGGGGGGGTGGGGTGTGGGTGGGGTGGTGGTGGTGGTGGAATGGGGGGGGGTTGTTTTA
>NZ_JBSGDP010000023.1:0-84027 GCF_053602435.1 Nocardia sp. NPDC004415 | reverse complement strand
GCCACGCCGCGAGAACCTCGGCGTGGCGCGAGTCGGTCATCCGGTCGGCGCCATAGGTGACGAACGGCGGCAGCGACTCGATACCCGGGTAGTAGAGGATGCCGTGCTGGATCGGGAACAGCAGATCCTCGATCGGGCCGTTGATCCCGCGCGGCCCGTAATGCTCTGCCGGGCCACCGACCGTCACCGACAGCAGCGCCTTGCGGCCCGCCAGCGTGCCCTCCCCGTAGCGTTCGCCGTAACTGGTGTCGCTGTGTTCGCCGACACCGTAGGCGAAATGCGCGGTGAACACCCGGTCCACCCAGCCTTTGAGGATGGCGGGCATCGTGTACCACCACAGCGGGAACTGGAACACGACCAGCTCGGCCCACCGCAGCTTGTCCTGCTCGGCCCGCACATCCTCGGTCAGGGTGCCCGCGTCGAACGCCCGGCCCGAATCCGACACCACCCGCAGCGGATTCGACACGTCCGGCCCGAAGTCACCGGCGTCGACCACCGCTTTCCAGTTCATCGCGTACAGGTCGCTGACGCGCACCTCGTGCCCGGCCGCGGTCAGGGTCGAGACCGCCGTGGCGGTGAGCGAACCGTTCAGCGAGGCCGGTTCGGGGTGGGCGTGCACGATCAACGTCTTCATCACAACTCCTTCGGATCAGGTGCCCTCGATCCTGGGCGCCGCGCCACCCCTTGTTCAGGGACCGCTCTTCCTGGGAACAGCAGGACCACCCTCCCCGGCGCTCCCGTGGCCATACTGGACGACATGGACGATCTCGCCGGTTTCCTGCGCACCCGGCGCTCCCGCGTCGACCCGGCCACCACCGGCATCCCCGTCGATGCCCGCCGCCGCGTCAGCGGGTTGCGCCGCGAAGAAGTGGCCCACCTGTCGGGGGTCAGTGTCGACTACTACGTGCGCCTCGAGCAGGGCCGCGCCACCCAGCCCTCCGACCAGGTCCTCGACGCGCTGGCCCGGGTCCTCGAACTCGACGACACCGAACGCGACCACCTGCACCGTCTGGCCCGCCAGCCCCGCCGACCCACGAAGACCCCCACCGCGCGGCTGCGCCCCGAACTGCTGCGCGTGCTCGACCTGGTCGTCGACGCGCCCGCCCTGATCATGAACCACCGCCTCGACGTGCTCGCCGCCAACCGTCCCGCCCGCCTGCTCTACGGCAGGCCCATTCCCGGCCTCAACACCGCGCGCCACCTGTTCCTCGAGGAATCCGACCGCGGCCTCTACGCCGACTGGGAGACCTGCACCCTCGACGCCGTCGGACACCTGCGCCTGGCGGCGGGCAAATACCCCGACGACCCACGCCTGGCCTCGCTCATCGGCGAACTCGCCATGGGCAGCGACCGATTCCGCCGCCTGTGGGCCCGCGCCGACGTCAGCGCCCGCACCCATGGCCGCAAGAACTACCATCACCCGCTGGTCGGGCTGCTCGAACTCCACCAGGAGAACTTCGCCTTCCCCGACGACTCGGGCCTGGAACTGATCGTGCTCTCGGCGGCCCCGGACACCGCGGCCGCCGACGGACTGCGCCTGCTGACCGGCCTGGATACCGGCGACGAGGTACCCGTCAGGAGCGACGTTCGGCCATGATCACCACGCCCGGTCCGACGTGTTCGTCGGCGGGCAACCGCAGCTCGGCGACCGGGTGCAGGCCCGCCTGCTCGATCAGCTCCACGAGCTGCTCGGGCTGCCATTGGTGGGTCGTCCATCGCACGGGCACACCACCATAGGCTTCGGTGCGCGCCACATCGCCGTCGCCGACATGCGTGGCGGTGATGAACTGGCCACCCGGGCGCAACGCTCGGGTGAAGGAGGCGAGCACCTGGGGCAGGACCTCGCGGGGCAGGTTGAACAGCGACCACCAGCCGAGCACCCCGCCCAGCGACTGCGCCTCCAACTCCAGCTCGGTAGCCGAGGCGACATCGAAACGGCACCGCGGATACAGGCGGCGCGCGTGGGCGATCATGCCGGGGGACAGGTCGACCCCGGAGACATCGAGTCCGCGTTCGGCGAGATAGCCGGTCACCGTGCCCGGCCCGCACCCCACATCGAGCACCGGCCCGCGCGTGCCGACCGTGTCGGCGAAAGCGTCGATGGACGCCTTGAGCCACGGATGACAGCGGATATCGCCGATCCCGGTCGAGGTCACCATTTCCACATAGTTGTCGGCGACCCGGTCGTAGGACTCACGGACCAGGTCGAGATCGGCAGGGCGGTCGATCGGTTGCGCGCGCATCAGAACACGATAGAGCCGGGGCCGTGCGCTATGCTCGGATGCGGCGATGGATCTCCGCCGAGACATCCCCGGATGTCTGAACCGCCTCACCCGAGGCTGATGGCTCCTTTTTCCATGATGGAAGGAGTCTGTCCGTGGCCCGTCCCGCCACCCCACTGCACACCCGCCTCTCGGCCATCGCGGCCGTAGCTCTCGGCGGGCTCGTCGGCACCCCGATCCGCTACCAGCTCGGTGTCTGGTTCCCGCACACCGCCGGTACCTGGCCGATGACCACCTTCGTCATCAACGTCACCGGGGCATTCGCGCTCGGACTGCTGCTCGAGGCTTTGACCCGGCTGGGCCCCGACACCGGAATCCGGCAACGTCTGCGGTTGTGCCTGGGCACCGGGGTGCTCGGTTCCTTCACCACCTACAGCACCCTCGCCGTCGAGACGACACTGCTCGTGCGCGACGACCGGCCCACGATCGCCCTCGGCTACGGACTGGCCAGCGTGGTCGCCGGGATACTCGCCACCATCGTCGGGATCGCCGCCGCCGCGATCGTGCGCCCGGAGGTCGATGCCCGATGACACTGCTGTGGGTCACCCTCGCGGGCAGCGCGGGCGCGGTGTGCCGGTTCGTCCTCGACGGCGCCATCCGGGTGCGGCGCGCCACCGAATTCCCGTGGGCGACAGTGATCGTCAACGTCTCCGGGTCGCTGCTGCTCGGGTTCCTGACCGGGCTGGTCCTGTTCCAGCAGGCACCCGGCAGCCTCACCCTCATCGCCGGAACCGGATTCTGCGGCGGCTACACCACATTCAGCACCGCCAGTGTCGAAACCGTCCGGCTGCTGCAACGCGGCCGCTACCGGGCGGCCACCGCCAACGCCCTGGGCACCCTGGTCACGACCGTCTGCGCCGCCGTGCTCGGGCTGCTGCTGGCGCGACTGTAGAGGAGGACACGTGCACACCGACCCGATCCGCGTCGACGGCCCCCGCACCGCGACACCGCCGGCCACCCACCTGCTCGTCGGCGTCGACCGGCACCCGGCCGGCCAGGCCGCACTCGCCTACGCCATCGACCTGGGCCGCCGCCTCGACGCGCACGTCCACGTCGTCCACGCGGTCGACATCGACGACCTGCCGATAGACCCCGACAGCCCCGATTTCGAGGACCGCGTGCACGCCACCGTCACCGCCGAACGCGACCGGGCCTGCGCCCGGCTGGCCACCCTGCCCGGCAACTGGACCTATCACAGCGCACCGGGCGACCCCACCCAGCTGCTGCTCTCGATCGCCGACACCGCCGAGGTGGAGATGATCATCCTGGGCGCGCCCCGCCACGGCGTGATGTCGCTGCTGGAACGCCTGATGGGCGAGTCGGTCGCGGCGCACGTGATCCATCACGCCCACCGGCCCGTCACACTCGTCCCGGCCCCGTGACCGTCACGGGCGGGGGAGCAGGCCCGAGGTGAGGTGGGTGACGAGATCGTCGAGGAGCTGGGCGGAGTCGTAGTCGGTGGTGTAGCCCGAACCGATGAAGGTGGCCAGGCCCTGCAGGGCGGCCAGCGCGGTGACACCGAGACGGTTCGGGTCGCCCGCGACGATCTCCCCGGCGGCCTGGCCTTCGGCGATGAGGGTGACGGGGATGGCGAAGGCGCGATCGGCGGCCTGCTGGATCTCGGGGGAGGTGTGCCTGCGTGCGAACATCAGCGGCAGCAGTTCGGGATTGTCGACGGCGAAACGCAGGTAGACGTGGGCGAGGGTGCGCAGGCGGGTCGTGATCGGGCCGTCGGTGGCGGCCTGCTCGAAACAGGCGGCCAGACGGTGCAATCCGGTGACGGCGAGCGCGTCGAGCAGGGCCTGCTTGTCGCGGAAGTGACGGCTCGGCGCCGCATGACTGACGCCGGTGTCGCGGGCGAGCTGCCGTAGGGACAGGCCGTCCACGCCGGCCTCGCGCAGGATCGACTCGGCGCGCTCGAGCAGCGCGGCGCGGAGGTCTCCGTGGTGGTACGGGGTGTGCAGGGCCATGGTGAGAGCAGGATATCCGACCACCCCATATGTAGTCATTGACTACTTTGTAGTCGATGACTACATTGGCCGATGCCATGACGAACGCCCTCGCACACCCGCAGCCACCCCGCCGACAGCGCACCATGCCGCTGCGCGAATGGCTGGCCCCGATCACCCTGGTCACCGTGCTCGCGGCCCTGCTGGGCACCATGTACCTCGGCTACACCACCGACCCCGAAAAACACCTCCACGACTTCCCGATCGCCCTGGTCAACCAGGACGTCGGCGACACCGTCGCGGGCGAACCCACCCACCTCGGCGACCAGATCACCACCGCCCTCACCGACGCCGTCCCCGCCGACAAGATCGACCTGCGCACCCTCGGCATCAACGAAGCCCAGCGGCAACTGCAGAACGGCGAGGTCTACGGCGCCATCGTCATCCCCGGCGACTTCACCAAACGCGTCGCCATCCTCGCCGTCGCCTCCGTCGTCCCCGGCGACATCGAACAGCCGATCATCTCCGTGCTGACCAACCCCCGCGCCGGTACCCTCGCCGCCCAGATCATGCAGACCGTCGCCGACCAGGCCATGACCCAGGTCAACGCCACCGTCGGCACCCAGCTCACCGGCCAGGTCCGCGCCGCCCTCGGCGACACCCCGCTCAGCGGCGCCGCGCAACGCCAGCTCGCCACCCCGATCGACATCGTCGTCACCGCCTACCACCCCCTGCCCGACGGCACCGGACAGGGCCTGGCCGCCTTCTTCTACACCCTGGTCCTGCTCATCGTCGGCTTCAGCGGCGCCATGATGATCAACTCCCTCGTCGACGCCTCCCTCGGCTTCGTCCCCGCCGAATACGGCCCCTGGCACAAACCCACCACCCGTGCCCCCATCAGTCGCTGGCACACCCTGCTCGTCAAATGGGGCATCGCCGCCCTCAGCGCCCCCATCGCCTCGGCGGTCTTCCTCGGCATCGGTGCCGCGCTGGACATGTCACTCGAACGGCCGCTGCTGCTGTTCCTCTACGGCACCCTGGCCATCACCGCCATCGCCGTCACCGGACTGTCGGTGATGGCCGCCTTCGGCACCGCGGGCCTGATGATCAACCTCATCGTGTTCGTCGTCCTTGGTATCCCGTCCTCCTCGGGCACCATCCCGCTCGAAGCCACCCCACGCTGGATCGCCGACATGGCCGCGTTCGAACCCATGCACCAGATCTACCTGGCCGTGCGCGCCATCCTGTTCTTCGACGGACACCTCGAAGCGGGCCTGGGCCGCGGCCTCGGCATGACCCTGGCCGGACTCGCCATCGGCCTGATCCTCGGCGCCGCCACCACCCACACCTACGACCTGCGCGGCCTGCACCGCCTCGGCACCGGACCGCAACCGACCCGACCCGCGGAAGGCCACTGATGCCCGAGTTCCAAACCCCCGCCACCTACACCATCCCCGAACACGCCAACAACTCCGACAGCGTGTTCCGCCACGCCGAGAACACCCCGGACACCGTGCTGTTCCACCTCACCGACAACCACGGCAGCCTGCGCGAAGTAACCGCCGCCGAATTCGCCGCGACCGTCACCGCCGTCGCCAAGGGCCTGCTCGCCACCGGCATCGACCCCGGCGACCGCATCGCCATCATGGCGCCCACCCGCTACGAATGGGTCGTCCTCGACCACGCCATCTGGGCCTGCGGCGCCTGCACCGTCGCCATCTACGACAGCTCCGCCGCCGAACAAGCCCACTGGATCCTGCGCGACTCCGCCACCCGCCTGCTCATCGTCGACAGCGACCGGCACCGCCTCGTCATCGAGCAGATCGACCCCGCCACGCTGCCTGCCCTGCGCGAAACCCTCCAGATCGACCACGACCTGCTCGCCACCCTCACCGCGCGCGGCGCGCATCTCGACGACCACACCGTGCACACCCGCCGCGCCCAGGTCCGCGCCGACGACCCCGCCACCCTCATCTACACCTCCGGCACCACCGGCCGCCCCAAAGGCGTCCTGCTGTCGCACGCGAACCTCTACGGTGAATCCGCCTCCGACCGGATCGCCCTGGGAGACTTCGTCACCGAGGGCAACAAGACCCTGATGTTCCTGCCGCTGGCCCACGTCTTCGCCCGCGCGGTCACCCTCGCCGCGCTCGACGCGAAGGTCATCGTCGCCTTCAGCTCCGACTGGTCCACCCTCGTCGACCAATTCGGCGCCCACCGGCCACATTTCATCCTCGCCGTACCCCGTGTCTTCGAGAAGGTGTTCCACGGCGCGAAACAGAAAGCCCACGCCGGCGGCAAGGGCAAGATCTTCGACCTCGCCGCCGACACCGCCATCGCCTGGAGCACCGCACTCGACACCGGCGGCCCCGGCCTGCTGCTGCGCGCCCGCCACGCCCTGTTCGACCGGCTCGTCTACCGCACGCTGCGCACCGCCCTCGGCGGCCGATGCACCGCCGCGGTCTCCGGCGGCGGGCCCCTCGGCACCGACCTGGCCCACTTCTTCCGCGGTATCGGCATCACCATCCACGAGGGCTACGGACTCACCGAAACCACCGCCGCCGTCACCGTCAACACCCCCGGCCACACCCGCATCGGCACTGTCGGCCGCCCCACCGACGGCCACGCCGTCGCCATCGCCGACGACGGCGAACTGCTGCTGCGCGGCCCCGCCGTCTTCACCGGCTACTGGAACAACCCCGACGCCACCGCCGACGCCTTCACCGACGGCTGGTTCCGAACCGGCGACCTCGCCCGCATCGACGCCGACGGCTACCTCACCATCACCGGCCGCAAGAAAGAGATCATCGTGACCGCCGGCGGCAAGAACGTCGCCCCCGGCCTGCTCGAGGACTCCCTGCGCGCACACCCCTTGATCGCCCAGGCGATGGTCGTCGGTGACGGCGAACCGTTCGTCGCCGCACTGCTCACCCTCGACCCCGACGCGCTGCGGCACTGGGCCGAAGACCACGACCTGCCCGCCGACACCCCGATCACCGCCCTCCTCGACAACCCCGCCCTCACCGCAGAACTCGACGCCGCCGTCGCCCACACCAACACGAAGGTCTCCCGCGCCGAAGCGATCAAGAAGACCCGCCTGCTACCCGACGAATGGACCGAAGCCACCGGCGAACTCACCCCGAAACAGTCCCTGCGGCGCACCGAGGTCATGAAGAAATACGCCGCCGAGATCGACGCGCTCTACCGCTGAGGCTCACCGCACCCGCGTGGTCATCGCGCACCCACCGCCTTCAACGTCTTCAACGCGCCGGTGAGAATCCGCGACCACCGCTGGTGATCGATCCCCTTCGGCGGAGAGAAACCCTGTAGCCGCTGATGCGCCACCGTCTGCGCCTCGGTGTATTTGAGCAGCCCGTCCGCACCGTGCCGGCGGCCCAGACCCGAATCGCCCATCCCGCCCATCGGTGCGTCCACGCTGCCCCACGCGGCCGCGAACGCCTCGTTCACATTGACCGTCCCCGCGTGCAACCGCGCCGCGACCGCCCGCCCGTGCGAACCACTGCGCGACCACACACTGGCATTGAGCCCATAGGAGGTGGCATTGGCCAGCGCGATCGCCTCCGACTCCGTCCGGAACGAATAGATCGACACCACCGGACCGAACGTCTCCTGCGCGAACAACGTCATCTCCGGCGTGACATCGGCCAGAATCGTCGGCTCGTGGAACAACGGCCCCACATCGGGGCGTGCCCTACCACCCGCGAGCACCGTCGCACCCTTGCCCACCGCGTCGGCGATGTGCGTGGTCACCGTCTCGAGCTGCGCCGCCGTCGTCAACGACCCCACATCGGCGGAGAAATCGAACGCCGCACCCAATTTCAGCTGCTGCGTACGTGCCACGAACGCAGCGACGAACTCCTCCCGGACCTCCTCGGCGACATACAACCGCTCGATCGACACACACAACTGCCCCGCCGACGGGAAGCACGCGGCCACCGCCCCCTCGGCAGCCTTCGCCACATCGGCGTCGGCGAGCACCACCATCGCGTTCTTGCCACCGAGCTCGAGGCTCGCCCCGATCAACCGCTCCCCGGCACCCCGGGCGATCAGACGACCACTAGCCGTGGACCCGGTGAACATCACATAGTCCGCACCCGCCAGCAGCGCGTCACCGATCGAACTGCCGCGACCGACCACCATCTGCCACACGTCTGCGGGCAGTCCGGCCTCACGCATCAGATCCAGCGCCCACAGCGCGGTCAGCGCCGTCTGGGTGTCGGGCTTCTGCACCACCGCATTACCCGCCAGCAACGCCGGAATCGCGTCACCGGCAGCCATGCTCAACGGATAGTTCCACGGCGAGATCACCGTCACGACGCCCTTCGGATGCCGCAACTCGGTCGTGTGGGTCAGCACCGGAATCGCACCCCGGCGCCGCTTCGGCGCGAGCAGCCCCGCGGCACTGCGTGCGTAGTAGCGTGCCGTGATCGCGATATCGGTGACCTCGAGAAACGCGTCGCGGCGGGTCTTGCCGTTCTCGGCCTGCATCAGATCCAGCGCCTGATCCTGCCGTTCGAGGACGAGATCGTGGAAACGCAACAGGATCCGGGCCCGCTCACGCACCGGCACCGCCGCCCAGCGGGCCTGCGCCTGGCGGGCCCGCACGAAGGCGTCCTGCACGTCCGCGGGCGTCGAGACGGGCAGCGCGGCGAGCGGGTCACCGGTGTACGGGGCGTTCGTGATCGTGCGCTCCGCGTCCGGCGCCGCCGCGACCAGCGTCGACAGATGATCGACGAGCGGGGAGATGAACGTCGCGGGCAGGGGATTGGCGGTGCGGGTCATGCGCGTGCCCCGTTCGGCACCGCGATCGGGACCGGCATGTGCAGGGCGTTCTGCCCCTCGGTCATCACATCGAACTGGATCGTCCTGAACGGCTTCAGCGAACGGATGTCATCGGAGACCCGTCCCGTGCCGAGCTGCAGGTCGACGCCACGGGGCAGTCGCGTGGTGCCCGACGAGAGGACATTGGTCTGGCTCAGCGTGGAATGCCAGGCGCCACCGATCCTGGTGTAGGAGGTGAGGCTCGAGACCTCCGCGCCCGTGGCGTGCGCGCTCTGGCGGGGCGTGCGCGCCGACAACGCCACATCGGTCCCGCCGTCGGCATTCGCCACACGCGCCCAGACCCGGTCGGTGTCGATGTCGACATCGATCTCGGTCACCCACTTCGGGAAGCCGTACCCGTCGTGCCCACGCACCTGCGCGATATCACTGCTGACCGGCAGCGACAGCACATACGAATGCAGGTGATCGTTGCCCAGCCCGGAGAGCAGATCCACGAACCCGGGCGCCCCGTGACGGGCGGGCCGAACCCCGACGCCAACGGCGGCCTCGGTGTAGAAGTCGATGTCGCACACGTCGTAGCGGAAGAACATCACCGACACCAGCCCCACCCCGCGCACCAGCTCGAGCGGGGCCAGGTCCTCGGGCAGCCGGGTGCGGATGGCGCGCGTGGGCGCGAGCATCGTCAACCGGGTGGTCGAGATCCGGTAGTAGAAGTTCGGGGTGAGGGTCGGGCCGATAGGGAAGTCGACCTGCACCTTCGGCAGCCGACGGAAGAAGTCGACGCTGCTGACGGAGGGGTCGCGCGCGATCTCGTCGAGATCGGGGTCCATCCGGTACCGGTCGTACAAGCCGCCCTTCGGGACTTCGACCGAGCGGCCACCCAGATCGACGGTGACCGAGGGTGTGGACGTCGACGTCATGAAACATCTCCTGCCGTGTTTGCAGTGCTTACATGAGACAGGCTAGGCCCACATGTGAGCGCTGTCAACACTAGTTTTCGACGGGCTCGCTAGCCCTCCACCGCCATGATCGCGGCGAACGCGGCCCGCACATGATCGGCCACGTCGTCGCCGGATTCCGCCACGAGCTTCCCGTCGAGATACAGCGACGCGAGCCCGTGCGCCAGCCCCCACCCCGCCGAAGCCAGCGCCTCGACATCCGACCCGGGAAAGACGCGATCCATGCCGACGCGCAGCAGGTCGTGAATATCCGCCGCCGCCCGAACCCGCTCCTCACTGCCTTCGTCGCAGGAGTTCTCGAACATCAACCGGAACAGCGCCGGACGACGGAGGGCGAATTCCACATAGGCGACCGCGAAATCGCCGAGATCCGCCGGAGCGGACGGAAGCTGACGCCCCTCGAGCAGATCCGCTTTCAGATCCCGCAGGCCCTGGGCGGCCAGAGCCGACTCCAGCGCGTCACGATCGGCGAAGTGCCGGTACGGAGCAGTGGGGGAGACGCCCGCCGCGCGCGCGACGGCGCGCAGCGAGAACGGCTCCCCGGCTTCGAGCATGTGCATGGCTGTCGCCAGGAGTGAGGCTCGTAGATCGCCGTGATGGTAACCACTCCGCAGTGAAGTTGACACCGTATACACCCCTTCCTAGGCTTATGTGAGCAACGTAAACATACCGCAGACAGGAGCCGCGATGCCATCCGCCGTCCCCGCCACGATCTCGCCGATCTTCGATCCGTTCACCCTCCCGAACGGATCGGTCCTGCCGAACAGGCTGGCCAAGGCGGCCATGGAGGAGAACATGGCCGTGCGCGGACAACTGCCCGGCGCGGCCCTGTTCCGGCTCTACGACGCATGGAGCCGCGGCGGTGTCGGCCTGATCGTCACCGGCAACGTCATGGTCCACGCCGAAGCGCTCACCGGCCCCGGCGGCGTCGTCCTCGACGCGCAGTCGCCGATGGAACCCTTCCGGCAATGGGCAGCGGCCGCCAGAAGCGGTGGCGCCAAGGTGTGGATGCAGATCAACCACCCCGGCAGGCAGATCCGCGCCGACATGCCCGGCGTCGCCTGGGGCCCCTCGGCCGTCAAGGTCGATATCGGCAAGAACAGCAAACGCTTCGCCGACCCGGTCGCGATGACCGCCGAACAGATCGACCAGACCGTCGAACGCTTCGCCGAAACTGCCCGCCGCGCCGAGGAAGCCGGCTTCGACGGCGTCGAGATCCACGCCGCCCACGGCTACCTGCTCTCCCAGTTCCTCTCGCCGCTGACCAACCAGCGCACCGACCACTGGGGCGGCAGCCTCGACAACCGCGCCCGGCTACTGCTCGACATCACTCGCGCCGTCCGCGCAACGGTCGCCCCCACCTTCACCGTCGCCGTCAAACTCAACTCCGCCGACTTCCAGCGTGGCGGTTTCGACGCCGACGACGCCGCCCGCGTCATCGACCTGCTCGCCCCGCTCGGCGTCGATGTCGTCGAACTGTCCGGCGGCAGCTACGAGGCGCCCGCCATGACCGGCCAGGCCGGCGACGAGCGCAGCCGAGCCCGCGAGGCCTACTTCCTCACCCTCGCCGAGGAACTCGCCGCGAAGAGCCCACTGCCCCTGATGCTCACCGGCGGCATCGTCCGCCGCCCCGTCGCCGAGGAAGTCCTCGCCGGCGGTATCGAACTCGTCGGCATGGGCAGCGCCCTGGCCATCGACCCCGACCTCCCCAACCGCTGGCGCCAGGACGCCACCGCCAAGGTCGAACTGACCCCCGTCACCATCAAGGACAAAGCCGTCGCCTCCGCCGCGGGCATGGCCCGCATCCGCCAGCAACTCCGCCGCCTCGGCACCAACCGCCGCCCGCGCCCCGACATCAGCCCCAAACTCGCCCTCGTCAAGGAAACCGTCCTCCAACAGTTCGCCCTGCGCCGCTACCGAACCTGGCTGAACAGCCGAACCGCATGAATCCTGACGCCCGGACACCCTCCATCAATACGTCACTGTGACGTATTGATGGAGGGTGGGAAAGTGGAGGGGAGTGGGCCCCAAGGGCTTTCGACAACCACTCGACCCCGGAGTCCCACGCAACACCCAGCTCCGCACGCGGTATCCCGATCCATCGCGAACGATCATGAATGAACCGAAGGCTCGAAATCCAGCCGAACCGGGCCCGCAAGACCTGAAAGTTGGATGCACGAATCGGACACCGGTGCATCTGACACCGAACGTGCAAGTCTCGGAGCGGTCAGCCGAACGGCTCAGGGTTCGAGCGAGAGCAAGTCGCCGAATGTCTATGGACGCCGACGAAACGCACCGAAAAACCCCACCTGACCGGTCCGGTTCAAACGCCGATAATGCACATTATGTCAAGTAATGCTGATCTTGTCGGCGTCCAGCACTGCCCCGAGTCCTTCCTGGAGGTCCTTGACGAAGTACTCGGGTACTTCCAAGGACGGGAAATGTCCACCGGCGTCGGGTGATCGTGCCCGCAGATCGTCGAGGTCCGCTTCCGTCGCGCGCGCCCGGAACGGTTGCACGGAGGGCGCGGCGAGGTCGTCGTCGGTGGGTAGCTGTTCCATACCTTTCGGGTTCCCGCATTCCGTCACGCCATCCGCGTCGGCGACCGGACAACTCCCCTGCCCATTTTCTAGAACACGTTATAGTTATGTTCGCGGTGGCGACGGGGCTTCCGCGCGGAAGGTGGTACGTGTGCGGGCCTGGGACGATGAAGCCGATGTCGTGGTGGTCGGGTACGGCGGAGCGGGAGTGTGCGCGGCGTTGGCGGCGCGTGAGGGCGGGGCGGAAGTCCTCGCGGTGGACCGGTATCTGGGTGGCGGGGCGACCGTGTTGTCCGGCGGGATCGTCTACGCGGGTGGCGGAACGTGGGTGCAGCGCGAGGCCGGGATCGACGACGATGTCGACAATATGATCGCCTACCTGGAGGCCGAGGTCGGTGACGCTGTGAGCACGGCGACACTGCGCCGGTTCTGTGAGCAGTCCCCCGCGATGATCGACTGGCTGACCGAGCACGGTGTGCCGTTCGAGGCGTCGGTGTGCCCGTACAAGACCTCCTACCCCACCGACGACTACTACCTCTACTACTCCGGCAGCGAGAACTCCGGCGGATACCGGGAGATCGCGAAGCCGCGTCAGCGAGGTCATCGCGCGCACGGTCGCGGTGTCTCGGGCAAGGCGCTGTTCGGCCCGCTGGCATCGTCGGCGGCCGCGCACGGTGTCCGGGTGCGCACCGGTACCAGGACGACGCGGCTCGTGCTCGAGGGCGGTCGGGTGACCGGGATCGAAGCGGTCACCCTGGACAACGCGCCCGCCTCGGTGCGGCGCCGGTTCGCCGCGCTGGCCAGGATCTCGTCGAAACCCGGTGTGTACCACCAGGGTCTGCGTGCCGCGGTGCAGAAGCTGCTGGACCGGATCGAGCGCGTGCACGGTGTGCCGGTGCGCATCAAGGCCCGTTCGGGTGTCGTCCTCACCACCGGCGGGTTCATCGCCAATGGCGCGATGGTCGCCCGGCACTCCCCTGCCTATCCGTGGTCGCAGGGTCTGCCCCTCGGTACGGCCGCCGACGACGGCAGCGGTATCACCATGGCACTGGATGCCGGGGCGGCGAGCGGCAAGATGGACGCGCTGTCGACCTGGCGTTTCATCGCCCCGCCGAGCGCCTTCTTCGGTGCCGTCGCGGTGGACGCCGACGGCAGGCGCATGATCGACGAATCCCGTTACGGTGCGGCCCTGGGTGCGGCGATCGCCGCGGCGCCGGGTCATCGCGCGTGGCTGCTCGTCGACGCCGAGCTCGCCGCGCAGGCTCGCGCGCAGCTGGGTGGGCAGTCGGTGTGGTTCCAGCGCATGCAGACCGAGCGTTTGCTGCGGATCGGTAGTGTCTCGGGCGGAACGGTCGAGGAGGTCGCCCGGCGCGCGGGTGTCGACGTGGCCGGGCTTCGTGCCACGGTCGACGCGCACAATCACGCGATCGAGCGCGACTCCCCCGACCCGCTCGGCAAGCCGGACGATCTGCGCAGGCCGATCCGTACCGGCCCGTTCACGCTGCTGGACATCTCGTTCACCGCCCGGCTCACCTATCCCATGCCGATGCTCACCCTGGGCGGTGTGCTCGTCGACGAGGACACCGGTGCGGTGCGTGCCGAGGCCGGCGGGACCATTCCGGGTCTGTTCGCGGCTGGGCGCGCGGCGGTCGGGATCTGCTCGAACGGCTATGTCAGCGGGTTGTCGCTGGCGGATTGTGTGTTCTCGGGCCGGCGTGCGGGCGCGCACAGCGTCGAGGAGCTCCAGCGCGGCTGATCAGGCGAGACGGGCGGTGAGTCCGGGGGTCCCGCTCGCTGCGGCCAGTCGCTCCACGGCGGCGGCGAGTGCGCGTTTCGGCAGGGTCCGTGAGTCGAAGGTCGACACGACGATCTCGCCGTCGGCTTGTTCCCAGGTTCCGGCGATCCGGCCGTCCACGAGGACCAGGGGCGAGATCCATCCGGCGGCGCGGCTCACCTCGGCGCGGTGTTCGGCGGGCAGCATGGCGGTGTCGCCGGTGCCGGGGCCCAACACGTACTGGTCGAACGGGCCGAGCAGGTGGATGGCGCCGTCGAGGGTGGCGGTGGCGAGTTCGTCGGCGTGTTCGGTGAGGATCCAGCCGGTGGTGCCGTCGATGTCGACTTCGGTGAGTGTGTCGCCGAGGTCGGCGAACCAGCGGCGCACGACGGTCTTGCGGAGGTTGTTGCGGCTGAGCCAGGCGTCGAAGGTTTCCGGTTTCGCCGGGCCGTAGGCGCCGAGGTAGGCGGTGATGAGGGTGGGTGCGGCGGTGTCGGGGTCGGGTACGCCGGTCCAGCCGGGGATCTGGTGGGCGGGGGCGGTGAAGGTGATCTTGGTGCCGCGGGCGGGGCCGTGGCACAGGGCGCCCTGCCAGGCGAGGGGTTTGAGGACCGCGCCCCAGCCGGAGCGCAGTTGCTCACCGAGGTGGGCGAATCCGGGTTCGGCGAGGACGGCGTCGACGAGTTCGTCGCGGGTGAGCACCTGGTCGGCCAGGATGTCGGTGACGACCTGCACCAGGGCAGTGACCTGTTCGGGGGTGGCGCCGAAGGTCTTCTGCCAGGACGGCTTCTCCCAGGTGCGCGCCGACCCGATCAGCGCCAGCGCGGCGGCGGCGTGCTCGGGTGTCATGGCGTGCAGGGTGCCGCGCATGGCCCAGGTCTTGACGAGGTCGCCCGTAGCGAGCGCGGTGGCGACGGCCGCGGGTGCGGGCTCGCTACTGCGCACGGCGGCAGCGGTTTCCGCGGCGGAGGCGACCTGCGCCTGGAGTCCGGCGAGTCGTTCGCCGATCGCGACCGGTCCCGCGTCGGTGGGGGTGGTGAGGAACTGCCTGTTCATGCGCCAGGCGAACACCTGATCCCAGCCGACCTCGAGCACGACCCACTCCCCTGTTTCCCGGCGGACTGCCACCGCGACAGCCGGTTTCACCCTACCGGCTGTCGCGGTGTACTCACATCGAGTAGAGGCTGTGTTTGCGCGGGTTGAACTCCTGGGAGACGGGGTGTTTGTCGCGCAGCAGGCGCAGGGCGTGGCGGATCTCGAGGCGGGTGCGGGAGGGTTCGATGACGGCGTCGATGTAGCCGCGTTCGGCGGCGACCCAAGGGGTGGCGACGGTTTCGTTGTACTGGTTGATCATGAAGTCGCGGGCGGCGGCGCGGTGTTCCTCGGGCACAGCCATGAGCTGGCGTCGGCCGATGAGGTCGACGGCGCTCTCGGCGCCGATGACGGCGATGCGGGCGGTGGGCCAGGCGAAGCTGATGTCGGCGCCGAGCTGTTTGCAGGCCATCATGCCGTAGGCGCCGCCGTAGGATTTGCGGACGACGAGGTTGATGATCGGCACGGTGGCTTCGATGATCGCGCGGGGTACGCGGCCGCCGCGGATGATGACGCCGTTGTTCTCCTCCTCGACGCCGGGCAGCACGCCGGGGGTGTCGGCGACGAAGACGAGCGGGATGTTGAAGGCGTCGCAGAGCCGGATGAAGTAGGTGGATTTGTCGGAGCAGGCGGCGTCGATGGAGCCGCCGAGCACGAGTGGCTGGTTGGCGACGACGCCGACGGTGCGGCCGTCGACGCGGGCGAATCCGGTGATGAGGTTGGGGGCGAAGGCGGCGCGGATCTCGTGGAATTCGCCGTCGTCGAAGATGCGCAGCAGGATTTCGTGCATGTCGTAGCCGCTGCGGTCGGAGTCGGGGATGATGCGGTCGAGTTCGCGGTCGCTGGCGGTGATCTCGGGTTCGAGGCCGGGGTTGACCAGTGGGGGTTGTTCCAGGCAGCTCGAGGGCATGTAGCCGAGGTAGGTGCGGGCCCAGTCGAAGGCTTGCTGTTCGGTGTCGGTGACGTGGTGGATGACGCCGCGGCGGGCCTGCACGTCGGCGCCGCCGAGGTCTTCGGCGCTGACGTCTTCGCCGGTGACGGCTTTGATGACTTCGGGTCCGGTGACGAACATGTAGGCGTTCTGGGTGCCGACGAGTACGTCGGTGTTGATGGGCCCGTAGACGGCGCCCGCCGCGCATTTGCCGAGCATGATGGAGACCTGCGGGACGTAGCCGGAGAGTTTGGCCTGTACGCGGCTCATGTGCCCGAACCAGGCGATGGAGGCGACGGCGTCCTGGATACGGGCGCCGCCGGAGTCGTTGATGGTGACGACCGGGCAGGCTTTTTCGAAGGCGAATTGGAGCGCTTTGGTGAGTTTGCGGCCGAACATCTCGCCGACGGAGCCGCCGTAGACGGTTTGGTCGTGGGCGATGACGACGACGGGGCGGCCTTCGATGAGCCCGTGGCCGGTGACGACGCCGTCGCCGTACATGGCGTCGTTCTTGCCGGGCTGCTTGGCGAGGGCGCCGATCTCGAAGAAGGTGCCGGGGTCGAGCAGGGCGGTGACGCGGGAGCGGACGCTGGGGATGTTCTTCTTGGCGCGTTTGGCGACCGCGGATTCCCCGGCGGGTTCCGCGGCGATCTCCAGGATCTTGGTGAGTTCGTCGAGCTTTTCCTGGGTACTACCGACCACGCCGCCAACCTTTCGAACCGTGCTGTGTGCGGTGGTGACGTTAGAGCGTGTGGCGCGTCGGTGCGGCGTGGCGCGTGAGTTCGGGGAAAGGTCACAGTGGATGACCGTGCAGTGCCGGGTTTACGACATGTCGGTTGCCCGGAGTTGTCGGACATCGATGCGAACATATGTTCGTGTCCGACCCTGTTGTTCCTCGTCCGCGTATCCGGTCCCGTGCCGAGGCGTCGATCCTGCATGCCGATCTGGATTCCTTCTATGCCTCGGTGGAGCAGCGGGATCAGCCGTGGTTGCGGGGCAGGCCGGTGCTGGTGGGTGGCGGGGTGGTGTTGGCGGCGAGCTATGAGGCCAAGGCGTTCGGTGTCCGCACGCCGATGAATGCCGGGCAGGCGGTGCGGTTGTGCCCGCAGGCGGTGATCGTGCCGCCCCGGATGTCGGCCTATGCCGAGGCGAGCAAGGCCGTGTTCGCGGTGTTCGCGGACACCACCCCGGTGGTGGAGGGCATCTCGATCGACGAGGCGTTCCTGGATGTGGGTGGTTTGCGGCGGATCAGCGGCGAGCCGGCCGAGATCGCGCAGCGCCTGCGGGCTCGGGTCAGGACGGAGGTGGGGTTGCCGATCTCGGTCGGGATCGCGCGCACGAAGTTCCTGGCGAAGGTGGCCTCCACGGTGGCCAAGCCCGACGGGTTGCGGGTGGTGGAGCCCGATGGTGAGCTCGAGTTCCTGCATCCGCTGCCGGTGCAGCGTTTGTGGGGTGTCGGTGTGGTGACGGCGGCGAAGCTGCATGCCGCGGGGATCACCCGGGTCGGTCAGCTCGCGCAGGCGGGCGAGGCGGAGTTGCGGATGCTGCTGGGCCCCGCGGCCGCGCGGCACCTGTTCGCGCTGGCGTGGGCGCGGGACCCGCGCCGGGTGGAGACCGGAAAGCGGCGCCGTTCGATCGGTGCGCAGCGGGCACTGGGTCGCGGCGCGCGGGAGCCGGAGGAGATCGCGGCGTTCCTGGACGGGCTCACCGATCGGCTCGGCCGACGATTACGTGCCGCGGATCGCGTGTGCCGCACGGTGGTCCTGCGGCTGCGTTTCGACGATTTCTCCCGGGCCACCCGCTCCCACACCTTGGTCGAGGCCACCGATGCCTCGGCGGCGATCCGTCATGCCGCCCGGCTGCTGCTGGACGCGGCGCACCCGTTGATCGCCGAACGCGGCATCACCCTGATCGGGTTGTCGCTGACCAATCTCGACGATGCCGACACCATGCAGCTCACCTTGCCGCTGGCTCCGCGTGCGGAGAACACCCTCGATGCCACTCTGGACGATCTGCGGCGCCGGTTCGGTTCGGCGGCGATCACCCGTGCGGCGCTGCTGAACTCGGGTGAGGGGTTGTCGGTGCCGTTGCTGCCGGACTGAACCCGCGGCGGGGCGGCATGCGATGATGCTGCGATGCACTATGCCGTCATCGGCTTTCTGACCCTTGCCCTGTGGGTGTACTGCCTGGTCGACATCGTCACCAGTCCCGACGCGGGGATCCGTCATCTCCCGAAGCTGGGGTGGCTGCTCGTGGTGGTGTTGATCCCCACCGTGGGTGCGCTGCTGTGGTTGTTCGCGGGCCGTCCGGTGGGCGAGTCGCGGCCGGTGTCGAACACCCGCTACGGCGAGTACGACCGGCCCGGTCGCGCGGTGGCGTCCAATCCCGATGACGACGAGGCGTTCCTGCGCGGTTTGCGTGAGCGGGCCGAGGCGCAGCGGCGTGAGGCGCGCCGTCAGCAGGCCGAGCGCGAGCAGGACGAGGCCTGATCAGAGCAGCCGCTGGGGGCGTTTGTCCATCAGGCGCAGGATCAGCGGGGTGAAGATGAGCTGCATGGCCAGTTCCATCTTCCCGCCGGGCACGACGATGCAGTTGGTGCGTGACATGAACGAGTCGTGCAGCATCGACAGCAGATACGGGAAGTCGATCACTTTGGGGTCGGCGAAGCGGATCACCACGAAGCTCTCGTCGGCGGTGGGGATGCTGCGGGCGATGAACGGGTTGGAGGTGTCGACCGTGGGCACCCGCTGGAAGTTGACGTAGGTGCGGGAGAACTGCGGGCAGATGTATTTCACGTAGTCGGGCATGCGTCGCAGGATGGTGTCGATGACGGCTTCGCTGGAGTAGCCGCGGTGGGTCTTGTCCCGGTAGACCTTCTGGATCCATTCGAGGTTGATGATCGGTACGACACCGACGAGCAGGTCGGTGTAGCGGGCGACGTCGACGGTGTCGGTGGCCGCGGCACCGTGCAGGCCTTCGTAGAACAGCAGGTCGCTGCCGGGGGTGAGGTCTTCCCACGGGGTGAAGGTGCCCGCGGGCTGGCCGTAGGGTTTGGCTTCCTCGTCGTCGTGCAGGTATCGGCGGACCTGGCCGACGCCGGTCTCGCCGTATTCGCGGAACAGGGTTTCCAGTTCGGGCAGCAGGTTGGCGTCTTCGCCGAAGTGCGAGAATGTGGTGTTGCGTTGTTGTTCTGCTTCGGCCATCGCCAGTTTCATCTCGGCGCGGTCGTAGCGGTGGAACGAATCGCCTTCCACGACGGCGGCGTTGATCCCTTCGCGCCGGAAGATCTCCTCGAAGGTGCGGGTCACGCTGGAGGTGCCCGCCCCGGAGGACCCGGTGATCGCGACGACGGGATGTTTGATCGACATGGCTGCCTCCTAGGTGCGCTGGTCGTGGCGGGCGGGCCGGAACAGCGACCGGCTGCCGAACAGTGAGCTGTCGAAGCTGGGGCCTTCGTCGGGTTCGCTGTGGTAGCGCTCGATGCGCAGCACTTCGTTGCGGGAGCCGAAGATGAACGGCACCCGCTGATGGACGTCGGTGGGTGGCACGAGCATCATGCGGTCGTGGCCGGTGGTGGCCGCGCCGCCGGCCTGTTCGACGATGAACGCGATCGGGTTGGCCCCGTACAGCAGCGAAACCCGCCCGGGGCGGGCGGGGTTTCGGGTGTCGCGGGGGTAGAGGTAGACGCCGCCGCGGGTCAGGATGTGGAAGGTGTCGGCGACCAGGGAGGCCACCCAGCGCATGTTGAAGTCGCGTCCGCGTGGCCCGTCGAGTCCTTGCAGACATTCCTGGACGTAGCGGCGCACGGGACGTTCCCAGAAGCGTTCGTTGGCGGCGTTGATGGCGAATCCGGCGGTGTCGGGCGGGATGCGCATGTGCGGGTGGGTCAGGACGAACGCGCCGATCTCGCGGTCGAGGGTGAACCCGTCGACGCCGCTGCCGGTGGTGATCACCAGCATGGTCGCGGGCCCGTAGAGGGTGAACCCGGCGCACACCTGCTGCACGCCGGGTTGCAGGAAGTCGTGGTCGCCCGCGCCGTCGGGCAGGTCGCGGGGGGCGCGCAGGATGCTGAAGATCGAGCCGACGGGCAGGTTGACGTCGATATTGCTCGATCCGTCCAGCGCGTCGTAGGCCAGCAGGTATTTGCCGCGGTGTGCGGTGGCCGGGATGGGCAACGCGCTGGGTCGCCGTTCCGACAGCAGCCCCGACAGGTGCCCGGTCCATTGGGTCTGTCCGACCATGATGTCGTCGGTCAGCACGTCGAGGCGCCCGCTGACCGACTCCGCCTCCCCGCCGCGCCCGGAGGCGATGATCGCGCCGCGGGTCACCTGGTTGGCGATGATCTTCGTCGCGGTCGCCACCACATTGACCAGTGCGGAGAACTCCCCGGAGGAGCCGGGATGGCGGTGTTCCTCCTCGATCGTGTAGCGGGTGAGGGTTTTCAGTCCGTCCGGCATGGCGTGGGGATCACCTCCTCGCCGAGGTCGGTGAACACGCTGCTGCCGTAGACGTCGCGGTCGCACAGGGTGATCAGGTCGGTTCTCGACAGCGGCCGGGCCGCTTCGACGAGCCGTTTGGCCTGCCGCAACCGGCAGCGGTCGATGGCGTTGCGCACGCTGCGGGCGTTGGAGAAGCGCGGCTTGGTCATGCGCACGGTCAGGTATTCGGCGAAGGCGGCGTGCGCGTCGGCGTCGAAGCGGAAGTTCTCCCCCGCGACCATGAGTTCGGCGATGCCCAGGAGTTCGCCGTGGGTGTAGTCGCTGAACTCGAGGTGGTGGGCCACCCGGGAGGACAGGCCGGGGTTGGCGGAGAAGAACCGGTCCATCCGGTCGGGGTAGCCGGCGAAGATGACGACCAGGTTGGCGCGTTCGTTCTCCATCTCCTGCAGCAGGATCTCGATGACCTCCTGCCCGTAGTCGCGTTCGTTCTCGGGCCGGAACAGGTAGTAGGCCTCGTCGATGAACAGCACCCCGCCCGCGGCCTTGGCGATGGCCTCCTTGGTCTTGGGCGCGGTGTGGCCGATGAACTGGCCGACCAGGTCGTCGCGGGTGACGGTGTGCACCTTGGGTTTGCGGATGTAGCCCAGGGCGTGCAGCATCTGCGCCATCCGCATGGCCACGGTGGTCTTGCCGGTGCCGGGGCCGCCGGTGAAGCTCATGTGCATGGTGGGGCGCGAGGATTCCAGGCCGAAGCGGCGCCGGGCCCGGTCGATCATGAGCAGCGCGGCGATCTCGCGGACGCGTTCCTTCACATTCGCCAGCCCGATGAGTTCGGCGTCGAGCGCGGCCAGTGTTTCGGCGACGTCGTGGCCGGCCAGGTCGAGGGACAGGTCCAACAGCGCGTCCTCGCTCAGCGGTTCCTCGGTCGCGATCGCTTCGGGGGCCGGGGGCCGGGACGGCCGGGCGTCACCGACGCCCGGCCGCACCAACCGGAATCCGCCCGCGGATTCCTCAGCCGCCATACCGGTGTCCCTGCGGACGATCGGTGGCGTAGGACCGCACGCTGTAGTTCTGGCGGCGGTCGGCGGCCTCGGTGCGCACCAGTTCGAAACCGGGTTCCTCGGCGGGGCGTTGCACCAGGAAACTCAGCGCCGTGGTCTGTTTGGTGTAGGTGGCGTCGTAGGCGTTGACCCGCACGTAGTGACGGGGGAAGGTCGCGCGGCAGGCGTTGACCTCGGCCATCACCCCGTCGGGTTCGTCGAGGTCGAACAGCGGCAGTCCCCACATCTCCCAGTAGGTGTTGCGCGGGTGCGGATCGTCGGTGTACTCGATCGAGACCGGCCAGCCGTTGAGCAGCGCGTAGCGCACCTGTGCGGCGATCTCGGTGTCGGTGAGTTCGGGCAGATACGAGAACGTCCCGTGGCGCAGATACATCGGGCTCTCCCCTACAGGCTCGGTGTGGGCACCGCGTCGGGTGCGTCGGTGGAGGTGTAATCGAAGGTGACATCGCCCCAGGTGGCCAGCGCGACCTCGAGCGGGCGGCAGCTCGAGGCGGCGGTGCGCAGTACGTCGGGGCCTTCTTTGAGCAGGTCGCGGCCTTCGTTGCGGGCCTTGACGACCGCTTCCAGGGCGACCCGGTTGGCTTCGGCGCCCGCGGCGATGCCCAGCGGATGCCCGATGGTGCCGCCACCGAACTGCAGGATGACGTCGTCACCGAACAGGTCGAGCAGCTGGTGCATCTGCCCGGCGTGGATGCCGCCGGAGGCCACCGGCATCACGCCGGGCAGGCTGGCCCAGTCCTGGTCGAAGAAGATGCCGTTGGCCGGGTTGAGCGGCACGGTGTTCTCGCGCAGGGTGTCGTAGAAGCCGCGGGTGGTCGCCGGATCGCCTTCCAGTTTGCCCACCACGGTGCCGGCGTGGACATGGTCGACGCCGATGAGCCTGCACCATTTGGCCAGCACCCGGAAGCTGACGCCGTGGGTCTTCTGCCGGGTGAAGGTGGAGTGCCCGGCCCGGTGCAGGTGCAGCAGCACACCGTTGCGGCGCGCCCACTTCGACATCGACTGCATGGCCGTGTAGCCGACGGTGAGGTCCATCATGATCACCACGCTGCCGAGTTCCTTGGCGAACTCGGCCCGCTCGTACATGTCCTCCATGGAGGCGGCGGTGATGTTGAGGTAATGGCCCTTGATCTCGCCGGTCTCGGCCATCGCCCGGTTCACCCCCTCCATGGCGAACAGGTAGCGATCGCGCCAGCGCATGAACGGCTGGGAGTTGATGTTCTCGTCGTCCTTGGTGAAATCCAGGCCGCCTTTGCAGGCTTCGTAGATCACCCGGCCGTAATTGCGGGCCGACAATCCGAGTTTCGGTTTCACCGTCGCGCCCAGCAGGGGCCTGCCGTATTTGTTGAGGTATTCGCGTTCCATCACAGTGCCGTGCGGCGGACCCTGGAAGGTCTTGACATAGGCGACCGGAATGCGCATGTCTTCCAGGCGCAGCGCGAGCAGCGGTTTGAATCCGAAGACATTTCCGATGATCGAGGAGGTGAGGTTGGTGATCGACCCCTCTTCGAACAGGTCCAGATCGTAGGCGATATAGGCGAAGTACTCGCCCGGCCTGCCCGGAACCTCGACCACCTTGTAACACTTGGCCTGATACTTCGAGTGTGCGGTGAGCCGGTCGGTCCACACGACAGTCCAAGTGGCAGTGGAGGATTCGCCCGCGACCGCGGCGGCGGCTTCGATCGGGTCGACACCGGGCTGCGGGGTCACCCGGAACACCGCGAGCACGTCGGTGTCGGCGGGGATGTAGTCGGGTGCGTAATAGCCCATCGAGGCGTAGGACTGTACACCCGGATCCCAACGATCCCGTTCGGTTTCTTCCGCCATGGTTCCTCCTGTGGAATCCAGTGTGTCCGTTGCGAATTCCAGGATGAGGGGCGCACGCGCCGCAAACAATCTGAATCTTTCCGGGAAAGCTCAACCGAAACGTTGGGTTTGCTACCGTCGGGTATGGGCAGGGTCAGTGCGGGGCGGATGGAAACCTTTCTGGCCGTGGCCCGGCTGGGATCGATCCGGCGCGCGGCCACCCAGTTGCATGTCACCGAGGCGGCGGTCTCGGCCGCAGTCGCCCATGTCGAAAAGCAGCTCGGCGCCAAACTCATCGCCCGCTCCGGGCGCGGGATCGCGCTCACCGAGGCAGGCCGCGTCTACGCCGAATACTGTCGCGGCATCCTGGGGCTGATGAAGGAAGCCCACGCCGCGGTCCGCCAGGCCGACGCGGGCCGGCTGCGCATCGGCGTGGTGGCCACCGCCGGGGAATCGGTGGTGCTGCGGCCGCTGGCGTCGTTTCGCCGCCGCTACCCCGATGTGGAGCTGAGCCTGTCGATCCAGCCGCGCGACGTGCTGTTCCTCGAACTCCAGCACCACGAAACCGATCTCGTCATCGCCGGCCGTCCACCCCACACGGCCAATCTGGTGATCCAGGCCCGCCGCCCCAGCACCCTGGTCGTCGTCGGTGCCGACGCCCCCGACCCGCGCCACAGCACCTGGCTGCTGCGCGGCACCGGCTCAGGCACCCGCGAAGCCACCCTCGCCCTGCTCGACCGCCTCCAGATCGACCCACCCACCCTGACGCTGGGCTCCCACGGCGCCGTCATCGCCGCCGCCCGCGAGGGTTTGGGTGTCACCCTCATCCACTCCGACGCCGTCGGCGAACACCTCGAATCCGGTGCCCTGCACACCCTCGACGTCCCCGGCACCCCCCTGGACCGCGCCTGGCACGCCGTCACCACCCCCACCCCGACCCCCGCGACCCGCTTGTTCCTGGCCCACCTCATCGACCCCCGCGAAACCGGCACCGACGCCTTCCACGCCGCCATCGGCCCGTGAAGCATTCGCTACGGTGTCCACCGCCACCGGACCATCCCCGGAGGGTCTGACTATCGGGCTGGGGCGAACCGCGACTCGAAGGCTTCGCGGTTGGGTGAGGCCGGGTCGCGGTCGTAGATGGCGAACGCCACGTGGTCGAAGGCCGCGCCCCAGCGACGCAGCGCGGTGTCGAACGCCGCCGCGACGACGGCGGGGTCATTGGCGAACACGCCGCAGCCCCAGGCGCCCAGCACCAAGGCGCGGAGGTCGTGACGGGCAGCGGTCGCGATGACCCGTTCGGCGCGCTGGGCGAGGACAGCGCCGAAATCGGCGGTGTCGGCCCGGCGGGCGAGCTGACCGGCGTTCGGGGCGGGTGCGGTCAGGAAGGTGACCGGGAATGGGGGTGCCAGTTCACCCCGGTCGTCGCGGATGACCGGTACGTCCGGGGAGACGATCACGCGGTGGCTGTAGCGCAGGTCGTCCGACTGACGGTGGGCGGCATAGTAATCCGGTGCCTGCGTCAGGCACGTGTACAGCAGGGCGCTGCGGCACAGGTCCTCCTCCTGGGCGCGGGCGCCACGCAGGTATCCGCCGCCGGGGTTGCGGGCGGAGGCGAAGGTGAGTACGCCGACCCGCGAGTGCGTGGTGTGGAGGCGGCGGGCCGCCTCGATGCTGCCCTCGGCGGTGACTTCGGTCCGCGGGTCCCCGGGACCCGGTGCCGGGCGGTCCATCAGCTCGTCGAGCCGGTCCGGCGTGTAGGAGACGGTCCCGGCGCGGGCGCCCCGCATCTGGTCGCGGATGTCGACCTCGCTCCCGCCCGCGGTGCGGTAGACACCGTCCGCGGCGATCTGTTCGTTCACCACGGCCACGTGGCGCAATCTGCTACTCATGGCGCCGACCGTAACCAGCCGGCGGTCCCCTGCGCCACATGTTTTTGTAGAAGTAACAATAACTCTCGTGAATGTGTCGGTGGGATCTGCCAGGATGTGCTCAGCGACCGAACCGCGTTACGCGGTGGACGCCCCCATCGGGGCTGAGTACGGTCGGTGACGGGGTTCATTCGAACGAAGGGGTGGGAGATGACGATGCAGGTGAAGCTGTCGGGGGACGCACTGGAACTGCCCGGCGGGGTGCGGGTGACATTCCTGCGCACCCTGCGATTGCCCGAGACCGGGACCTATCCGTTGCCACCGGGCTTCGGGGCCTTCCCGCTGCGCCGTGTCGCCGACTATCCCCACACCGTCCCCGCCGAATGGCGTGAGCGTGGCGGCGTGATGCTGCCGGTGTATCAGCGTGAGGCGATGTGGCTGCGCTTCTCCGCGACGACCCCGGCCGCGTTGAAGATCGGCGTCGGCAAGGTCTGCGCGGTCTCGGGAAAACCGTGGAGCGACACCCTCGGACAGAACCCGCAGAACTATGTCGCCCTGCCGCGCCAGCCGTGGCTGGACGGCATCAACTCCGGTGACGGCACCGTCCGCCAGTTCGTCGCGGTCCCGCTGGGCCTCGGCGCGACCGTGGAGGGCCAGGTCACCGGTGTCGAGGAATGGGGCGGGGTGCAGCTCGCCGTCCACGGCCTGACCGAGACCGCCCTGGCGAACTGGCAGCGCACCCAGGCCGCTGAACGACCCCGTGGCGGCTACGGCGGTCCGGTGCCGGTCGCCTGTGCGGCACCGTCGGCGATGGCCGGATCGATGCTGGCACCTGGTGCCGCGCCCCGGGCGATGGGTCTGGGCGCGGGCGGCACGATGCGCCAGGAGATCTACGCCGATCCCCGCCCGCTCGACGACTACCACCACGATGCCGACGGCCGCGTCTTCGTCCACCTCGCCTCGGCCGCCCAGTGGCAGCAGATCACCGGCGAGCCCGCCCCGTCGACACCGATCACCGCCCAGTCCTACGCGCAGCGCGGCCTGCCCTGGTTCGAAAACTACGCCGCCGATGCCGACGACCTGCCCGCCGCGCCGGAGCTGGCCGAGGTGAAACCGACCGGCGACTGGCTGGCCGACGAGCAACCGTATCCGCCTGTCGAGCAACCACTTCCGGTGATCCCGCTGGGCAACAAGACAGTCCGGGACGGCAGCTGGTAACGCCGTTGCGCCGCAGGGCGACCGGCTGATCCGGTCAACCTGCCACGGGGTGGAGCCACACGGCCGTACGATCCGGAGGTGGCCGAATCGACTGGTTCCACCCCGCTGCGCGTGCTGGTCTACAGCAACGATGCCGATACCCGTCAACAGGTGATCCTGGCGCTGGGCCGTCGCCCCCGCGCCGACCTGCCCGAACTCGATTTCTTTGAAGTGGCCACCGCGCCGGTGGTCATCGAGCAGATGGACGCCGGGGGAATCGATCTGGCGATCCTCGACGGTGAATCCGCGCCGGCAGGCGGTCTCGGTATCGCCAAGCAGCTCAAGGACGAGATCGAGCAGTGCCCGCCGGTGGTCGTGCTCACCGGCCGTCCCGACGACGCCTGGCTGGCCAACTGGTCGCGCGCCGAGGCCGCGGTCTCGCATCCGATCGACCCGATGCAACTGACCAACGCCGTCGCCGGGGTGTTGCTCGCGCGCTGATCGGCATCGTCCCGATCTGTCGGATAGTCCGAATCGCACCTTTCCGCCCATCACCACTGGTAACACCCGTGGTTCCCGTCGGCATGCCCAAGGGCGATTACCCGCGTATCGCTCATGAATCGCGATACCGAAATCGATCAAAACCGGGCCCGGAAACGGTCGGCGGACCCTCGCGACGGCGGTACGCTGTGCTCTAGCTCACACGAGCGCGGGCTCAGGTATAACGCTCCGCCATCGCTGCACAGCCTTGCGCGAGCCCCGGTTCGGCGGACAACGTTGTCGGCCCCGTCTCGCCAAGCTGCCGTCCGCGACCGGGCCACACGGCTCGGCCTGCTCCAGCGAGGAGGGGAAGTGCAGTCGTGAATATCGAGGTGCCCGCACTCGTACTCGGCGCCATCGCCGCGGCGTTCGCCGTGTTCTCCGTCGTCATGGCGGCGCTGGTCGGCCCCAAACGCACCAACCGGGCCAAACTCGAACCCTACGAATGCGGCATCGAGCCGACACCGCACGCCATCGCGGGTGGGCCGGGAAACGCCACCGGGCAGCGCTTTCCGGTCAAGTACTACCTGACGGCGATGCTGTTCATCATCTTCGACATCGAGATCGTCTTCCTCTACCCGTGGGCCGTGCATTTCGACGCGCTCGGGCTGTTCGGTCTCGCCGCGATGGCGCTGTTCATCGTCAATGTGTCCGTCGCCTACGCCTACGAGTGGCGCCGCGGCGGCCTCAGCTGGGAATGAGTGGGAAATTATGGGTCTCGAAGAGAAACTGCCCAGCGGGTTCCTGCTGAGCACCGTCGAAGATTTCGCCGGCTACCTGCGCAAAGGCTCGGTCTGGCCCGCCACCTTCGGGCTGGCGTGCTGCGCGATCGAGATGATGGCCACCGGCGCCGGACGATTCGACATCGCCCGCTTCGGCATGGAAGCCTTCCGCGCCTCCCCCCGCCAGGCCGATCTGATGATCGTCGCCGGGCGGGTCAGCCAGAAGATGGCACCGGTGCTGCGGCAGGTCTACGACCAGATGACCGAACCCAAATGGGTGCTCGCCATGGGCGTGTGCGCGTCCTCGGGCGGCATGTTCAACAACTACGCGATCGTGCAGGGCGTCGACCACGTCGTCCCCGTCGACATCTACCTGCCCGGCTGCCCGCCGCGCCCGGAGATGCTGCTCAACGCGATCCTCGCGCTGCACGCCAAGATCGCCGAGATGCCGCTGGGCGTGAACCGGGAAGAAGCGGTGCGCGCCGCCGAACAGGCCGCGCTGGCCAGCACCCCCACCATCCGGATGGAGGGCCTGCTGCGATGACCTTCGACGCACCCGACGGCGCCGACACCCCTGCGGGACAGGACGTTCCGCAGGAATCGACCCCGCCCACGCCGTCGCAGCCCGCACCCGCCGAGGACGAGGTGATCGGTACCCGCCACGGCATGTTCGGTGTCAGCGGCACCGGCGACACCTCCGGTTACGGCGGACTCGTCACCCCGGTCACCCTGCCCGCGGGCACCCCACCGCCCTACGGCGGCTGGTTCGACGCCTTCGTCGGCACCGTGCGCGCCGCGCTCACCCAGCGCGTGATCGCCTTCGACAGTGTGGTGGAGAAGATCGTCGTCTTCCGCGACGAGATCACCCTGCACGTCTACCGCGAACACCTCGTCGCGGTCGCGAGCGCCCTGCGCGACGACTCCGCGCTGCGGTTCGAGCTGTGCCTGGGCGTCAACGGCGTGCACTACCCCGACGACGAAGGCCGTGAACTGCACGCGGTCTATCACCTGATGTCGATCACCCACAACCGCCGGGTACGCCTGGAAGTGTCGGCACCCGACGCCGATCCGCACATCCCGTCGCTGTTCGCGGTGTATCCGACCACCGACTGGCACGAACGCGAAACCTACGACTTCTTCGGCATCCTCTTCGACGGGCACCCCTCCCTGACCCGCATCACGATGCCCGACGACTGGCGCGGTCACCCCCAGCGCAAGGACTACCCGCTCGGCGGGATCCCGGTGGAGTACAAGGGCGCGCGGATACCGCCGCCCGACGAGCGGAGGACCTACAGCTGATGACCGACACCGATTTCCGCCGCGGCGAACCGCAGGTCGTCACCGTCGCAGGCCAGGACTGGGACCAGGTCAGCGAGGTGATCGAGGGCGTGGGCGAAGAACGCATCGTGGTCAACATGGGCCCGCAGCATCCCTCCACGCACGGGGTGCTGCGGCTGATCCTCGAGATCGAAGGCGAAACCGTCACCGAGGCCCGCTGCGGCATCGGCTACCTGCACACCGGCATCGAGAAAAACCTCGAATTCCGCACCTGGACCCAGGGCGTCACCTTCGTCACCCGGATGGACTACCTGTCCCCGTTCTTCAACGAGACCGCCTACTGCCTGGGCGTGGAGAAACTGCTCGGCATCACCGACGACATCCCCGAACGCGCCACCGTGGTGCGGGTGCTGCTGATGGAGCTCAACCGCATCTCCTCGCACCTGGTGGCGCTGGCCACCGGCGGCATGGAGCTGGGCGCGCTCACCCCGATGCTGTTCGGATTCCGGGAACGCGAACTGATCCTCGACGTCTTCGAAGCCATCACCGGACTGCGGATGAACCACGCGTTCATCCGCCCCGGCGGCCTCGCCCAGGACCTGCCCGACGACGGCGTCACCAAGGTCCGCGAACTGCTCGACCTGCTGCCCGGCCGGTTGCGCGACATGGAACACCTGCTCACCGCCAACCCGATCTGGAAGAAACGCACCCGCGACATCGGCTACCTCGACCTCACCGGCTGCATGGCACTCGGCATCACCGGCCCGGTGCTGCGCGCCACCGGCCTGCCGCACGACCTGCGCAAGTCCGCCCCCTACTGCGGCTACGAGAACTACGAATTCGACATCCCCACCCACACCGGCTGCGACTGCTACGGCCGCTACCTCATCCGCATCGCCGAGATGGGCGAGTCGATCAAGATCGTCGAGCAGTGTCTGGACAAGCTGCGGCCCGGACCGGTGATGATCGACGACAAGAAGATCGCCTGGCCCGCCGACCTGGAGCTGGGCCCCGACGGCCTCGGCAACTCGCCCCGCCACATCGGCAAGATCATGGGCACCTCGATGGAGTCGCTGATCCACCATTTCAAGATCGTCACCGAAGGCATCAGAGTGCCTGCGGGACAGGTCTATTCGGCGGTCGAGTCGCCGCGTGGCGAGCTGGGCGTGCACATGGTCAGCGACGGCACCACCCGTCCCTACCGGGTGCACTACCGCGACCCGTCGTTCACCAATCTGCAGGCCGTGGCCGCGATGTGCGAGGGCGGCATGGTCGCCGACGTCATCGCGGCCGTCGCCAGCATCGACCCCGTCATGGGAGGGGTAGACCGATGACGAGCACACCCATCCTTCTGAACCTCACCACCCGCCCCGAACCGTATCCGCCGCACGTGCGGCAGCGTCTCGAGTTGGACGCGAAAGAGGTCATCGCCCGCTACCCGCACCCCCGGTCGGCCCTGCTGCCGCTGCTGCACCTGGTGCAGGCCGAAGAGGGCTGTGTCACCGGCACCGGCATCGATTTCTGTGCCGACCACCTCGGGCTCACCGGCGCCGAGGTCACCGCGGTGGCCACCTTCTACTCGATGTACCGGCGCACCCCGACCGGCGACTACCACGTCGGTGTCTGTACCAACACGCTGTGCGCGGTGCTCGGCGGCGACGCCATCTACGCCACGCTGCAACAGCATCTGGGTATCGGACACGGGCAGACCACCGAGGACGGCGCGATCACCCTCGAGCACATCGAGTGCAACGCCGCCTGCGACTACGCGCCGGTCATGATGGTGAACTGGGAGTTCTTCGACAACCAGACCCCCGAATCCGCCGTCGCGATCACCGACGCCCTGCGCGCCGGGCACCAGGTGCGGCCGACTCGCGGCGCGCCCCTGTGCACATTCCGCGAGACCGCCCGCATCCTCGCCGGCTTCCCTGACGAACGCCCCGACGCTCTCGAGGGCGCCCCGGGTGCGGCGACCCTGGCCGGTCTGCACGCCGCCGAAGCCGACGACGACGCCACCGGGCAGGGGGACCCGCGATGACCCTGACCCCGGTACTCAGCGCCCACTGGGCCGAACCCCGGTCGTGGACGCTCGACCGCCACACCGCCACCGGCGGCTACGAGGGCCTGCGCGCCGCCCTGCGCATGGCCCCCGACGAGGTGATCCAGACCGTCAAGGACGCCGGGCTGCGCGGCCGCGGCGGCGCCGGTTTCCCCACCGGCATGAAATGGTCGTTCATCCCGCAGGGTCCCGGCCCCGACGGCACCACGAAACCGCACTACCTCGTCGTCAACGCCGACGAATCCGAACCCGGCACCTGCAAAGACATCCCGCTCATGCTGGCCACCCCGCACACCCTCATCGAGGGCGTGATCATCGCCGCCTACGCCATTCGCGCGCAGACCGCGTTCATCTACGTGCGCGGGGAAGTCGTGCCGGTGCTGCGCAGACTGCAAGCCGCGGTCGCCGAGGCGTATGCGGCGGGGTTCCTCGGGCGCGACATCCTCGGTTCGGGCGTGGATCTGGAGCTGATCGTGCACGCCGGGGCAGGCGCCTACATCTGCGGGGAGGAGACCGCGCTGCTCGATTCGCTCGAGGGCAGGCGCGGCCAGCCCCGCTTGCGACCGCCGTTTCCCGCGGTGGCGGGCCTGTACGCGTGCCCGACGGTGGTCAACAATGTCGAATCCATCGCCAGTGTGCCCTCGATCCTGCGTCACGGCACCGAATGGTTCCGGTCGATGGGTTCGGACAAGTCGCCCGGGTTCACGCTGTACTCGCTGTCGGGGCATGTCGCCCGGCCCGGCCAGTACGAGGCGCCGCTGGGCATCACGCTGCGGGACCTGCTCGGCTACGCCGGTGGCGTACGGGCCGGGCACACGCTGAAATTCTGGACCCCCGGCGGGTCATCGACACCGCTGTTCACCGCCGAACACCTCGACGTGCCACTGGACTACGAAGGTGTCGCCGCCGCCGGGTCCATGCTCGGTACCAAGGCGCTGCAGATCTTCGACGACAGCACCTGTGTCGTGCGGGCGGTGCTGCGCTGGACCGAGTTCTACGCCCACGAATCGTGCGGTAAATGCACCCCGTGCCGGGAAGGCACCTACTGGCTGGTGCAGTTGCTGCGCGATCTGGAGGCGGGCCGGGGCAGCGAGGCCGATCTGGCCAAGCTCGCCGATATCGCAGACAACATCAACGGCAAGTCGTTCTGCGCGCTCGGCGACGGCGCGGCCAGCCCGATCTTCTCCTCGCTGAAGTACTTCCGCGAGGAATACCTCGAACATCAGCGCCGCGGCGGGTGCCCGTTCGATCCGGCCCGCGCCACGGTGTGGGCCCCGGCAGAGGGAGGCATCCGATGACGGCCATCGCCCCGGGCAACAGCAGCGGCGTGGTCCCCGCCGACCTGGTGAGTGTCACCATCGACGACACCACCATTCAGGTCCCCGCGGGCACCCTGCTGATCCGCGCCGCCGAACTCATCGGCGTGCAGATCCCCCGCTTCTGCGACCACCCGCTGCTCGAACCGGTCGGCGCCTGCCGCCAGTGCCTGGTCGAGGTCGAAGGGCAGCGCAAACCGGTGGCCTCCTGCACGATCCCGGTCACCGACGGCATGGTCGCCCACACCCAGCTCAGCTCGCCGGTCGCGGAGAAGGCGCAGCGCGGGGTGATGGAACTGCTGCTGATCAACCACCCCCTGGACTGCCCGGTGTGCGACAAGGGCGGTGAATGCCCGCTGCAGAACCAGGCGATGTCCACCGGCAGCGCCGAATCCCGGTTCGAGGGTGAGAAACGTACCTATCCGAAGCCGATCCCGTTGTCGTCGGCGGTGCTGCTGGACCGGGAACGGTGTGTGCTGTGCGCGCGCTGTACCCGGTTCTCCCAGCAGGTGGCCGGTGACCCGTTCATCGAGTTGATGGATCGTGGTGCGCTGCAACAGGTCGGCATCGCCCAGGCCGAACCGCTCGACTCGTACTTCTCCGGCAACACCGTCCAGATCTGCCCGGTCGGTGCGCTCACCGGCACGTCCTACCGGTTCCGGGCCCGCCCGTTCGACCTGGTCTCCACCCCGAGCGTCTGCGAGCACTGTGCCTCGGGCTGCGCGCAGCGCACCGACCACCGGCGCGGAAAGGTGCTGCGCCGTCTGGCCGGTGACGACCCGCAGGTCAACGAGGAATGGAACTGCGACAAGGGCCGGTGGGCTTTCGCCTACGCCACCGAACGCGACCGGCTGACCACCCCGCTGGTCCGTGGCTGGGACGGCGTGCTCGCGCCGGCGTCCTGGCCCGAGGCGCTCGCCGCCGCCGCGACCGGGCTGCGTGCCGCCATCGGCAACGCCGGGGTGCTGGTGGGTGGACGGGTCACCGAGGAGGAGGCCTACGCCTACGGCAAGTTCGCGCGAATGGTGCTGGCCACCAACGACATCGACTTCCGCAGCCGGGTCCACTCCGAGGAGGAGGAACGATTCCTGGCCGCGCGGATCGCCGGACGCGGGATACGGGTCGACTATCAGGCACTGAGTCAGGCGCCGGTGGTGCTGCTCGTCGGATTCGAACCCGAGGAAGAATCACCGATCGTCTATCTGCGGTTGCGCAAGGCCGCCAGGAAGAACCGGCTGCGAGTGGTGTCGCTGGCCCCGTTCGCCTCCCGCGGGCTGGAACGTCTCGCCGGGGCACTCATCCAGACCCCGCCGTGCGGTGAGGCCGACGTCCTCGCCGCGATCGGCGCCGAAACCTCCCCCGACGCCACCGAACTCATGGACCTGCTGCGCACACCCGGTGCGGTGATCATGGCCGGTGAACGGCTCGCGGGCAGCCCCGGCGCGCTCTCGGCGGTCATCCGGTTGGCCGACGCTACCGGCGCCGGGCTCGCCTGGGTGCCGCGGCGGGCCGGGGAACGCGGCGCACTGGAAGCCGGTGCCCTGCCGAGTCTGCTGCCCGGCGGGCGTCCCGTCATCGATCCGGCGGCCCGCCAGCAGGTTCGGCACCGCTGGCAGTCCGACGAACTGCCGGTCAGCCTGGGCCGCGACACCGCGGGCATCCTCGCCAACGCCCCGCAGGCCGGGGCACTGGTCATCGGTGGCGTCGATCCGGCCGATCTGCCCGATCCGGCGGCCGCGCTGGCCGCCATCGACGCCGCGCGGTTCGTCGTCAGCCTGGAGATCCGCCACAGCGCCGTCACCGAACGCGCCGATGTCGTGTTCCCGGTCGCGACCGCCATGGAGAAGTCGGGCACCTTCCGCACCTGGGAGGGCAGGGCGCGCCCGTTCGCGGCGGCCCCGCTCGACACCACGCGCCGCGTCGCCGCCCCGCTCTCGGACCTGCGGGTGCTGCATTCGCTGGCCGCCGAGATGGGCGTCGGGATCGGCCTGCCCGACGCCGCCGCCGCACGGACCGAACTGGACGCGTTGGGCGCCTGGAACGGTGACCCGGTCAGCGTTCCCGACCACACCAGCCAGACCCGCCCCGCGCCCGGCCCCGGCACCGCAGTGCTCGCCGGCTGGCGGATGCTGCTCGACGCGGGCCGGATGCAGGACGGTGAACCGAACCTCGCCGGCGTCGCGCGGCCACCGGTGGCACGGCTCTCGGCCGCCACGGCCGCCGAGATCGAGGCCGCCGACGCCGATCACGTCATCGTCTACACCGACCGTGGTGAGATCACCGTCCCGCTGATGATCACCGACCTGCCCGACCGGGTCGTGTGGCTGCCGCTGCACTCGCCCGGTTCCACGGTCGCCGCCGAACTCGGGGTGACGCCCGGCGCCGTCGTGCGTCTGCGCCGCGCCGACGACAGGATGAAGGAACACCGTCATGAGTGATTCCGTGCGCTACCTCGCGGCCGACGCGGTCTTCGGCACCGACCCGCTGTGGCTGGTGATCGTCAAAGCGCTGGGCGTGTTCGTGTACCTGATGCTCGTGCCGCTCATCGCCGTGTTCGCCGAACGCCGTGTGGTGGCACGCATGCAGATGCGGTTGGGCCCCAACCGGCTCGGGCCCGGCGGGATGCTGCAGTCCATCGCCGACGGCGTGAAGATGGCGCTCAAGGAAGACATCGTCCCGGCCCTGGTGGACAAGCCGATCTTCGTGCTGGCCCCGATCATCTCGGTGATCCCGGCGTTCATGGCGTTCGCGGTGATCCCGTTCGGTCCCGAGGTGTCGATCTTCGGCACCCGCACCCCGTTGCAGCTCACCGACATGCCCGTCGGCGTGCTCTACATCCTGGCCATCACCTCGATCGGTGTCTACGGCATCGTGCTGGCGGGCTGGTCGTCGAACTCCACCTATCCGCTGCTGGGTGGCCTGCGTTCGACCGCGCAGGTGATCTCCTACGAGATCGCCATGGCACTGACCTTCGCCACGGTGTTCCTGCTCTCGGGCACCATGGCGACCTCGGGCATCGTGTCCGCACAGGAAGGCACCTGGTACGCCTTCCTGCTGCTGCCCTCGTTCCTGATCTACTGCGTGGCCATGGTCGGTGAGACCAACCGCGCCCCCTTCGATCTGCCCGAAGCCGAAGGCGAACTCGTCGGCGGCTTCCACACCGAGTACTCGTCGCTGAAGTTCGCCATGTTCATGCTGGCCGAATACGTCAACATGGCCACGGTCTCGGCGCTGGCCACCACCCTGTTCCTGGGTGGCTGGCGGGCACCGTTCCCGATCAGCCTGTGGGAGGGCGCCAATTCCGGCTGGTGGCCGCTGCTGTGGTTCACGATCAAGGTGTGGACGTTCCTGTTCGTGTTCGTCTGGCTGCGCGGCACCCTCCCGCGCCTGCGCTACGACCAGTTCATGAATCTGGGCTGGAAACTGCTCATCCCGACCTCGCTGGTGTGGGTGATGATCGTCGCCGCCGCCCGGGTCCTCGACATCGAGGGCATCCCCGGCCAGAACGCGATCCTCGTCGGTGTCGGCGTGGTGATCACCGCGGCGCTCATCGCGACATTCCTGCGGGCGGGACGAGATCGAGGACTACCGCCGCTGCCGCAGCCCGAACCCGCGAAAACGGCGGTCTTCCTCGGGTTCCCGGTGCCGCCGATGCCGCCACGTCAGGTATCCGCGGAACCCGAGGTCGGGCTGCTCGAACCGCTGGCGGGCTTCGCGGTCACCGCCGCCACCATGTTCAAGAAGCCCAACACCGAGTCCTATCCCGAACAGAAGGTGCCGACCGCGCCGCGCTATCACGGCCGCCACCAGCTCAACCGGTACGCCGACGGGCTCGAGAAATGCATCGGCTGCGAACTGTGCGCGTGGGCGTGCCCCGCCGACGCCATCTATGTCGAGGGCGCCGACAACACCGAGGACGAACGGTTCTCGCCCGGTGAACGGTACGGGCGCGTCTACCAGATCAACTATCTGCGCTGCATCGGCTGCGGCCTGTGCATCGAGGCCTGCCCGACCCGTGCGCTCACCATGACCAACGAATACGAGCTCACCGACGACAACCGCGCCGACCTCATCTACGAGAAGGACCGGTTGCTGGCCCCGATGGAGCCGGGAATGGCCGCCCCGCCGCACGCGATGGCGCCCGGTACCGACGCCGGTGACTACTACCTGGGCCGCGTGCAGCCCCCGGCATCGGAGGAGGTGCTGCGATGACCACCGCACATGTACTGGCCGCCGAGATCGCGAACACCTCCACCGGCGAAGCGGTGCTGTTCTGGGTGCTGGCCCCGATCGCGGTGCTCGGCGCGCTCGGCATGGTGACCGCCGCCAAGGCCGTGCGTTCGGCGCTGTGCCTGGCCGCCACCATGATCGCGCTGGCCGTGTTCTACATCGCCCAGGGCGCGCTGTTCCTCGGCGTCGTGCAGATCGTGGTCTACACCGGCGCGGTGATGATGCTGTTCCTGTTCGTGCTGATGCTGGTGGGCGTCGACTCCGCCGAATCGCTGCGGGAAACATTGCGCGGGCAGCGGATCGCCGCCGCTGTCGTGGGGCTCGGGTTCGGTCTGCTGCTCATCGGTGGGATCGGCTCGGCGTTGAGCGGCAGCGGAACCCCCTATCCCGGGCGCGGGTTCGGGGGTCGGGATGTGATCGCCGAACTGGCCGAACTGATCTTCCTGCGCTACGTGTGGGCGTTCGAGCTCACCGGCGCGCTGCTGATCACCGCGACCATCGGTGCCATGGTCCTGGCCCATCGCGAGCACTTCACCCCGCGCCGCGGCCAGCGCGAGATGTCGCGCGACCGGTTCCGCACCGCCGGACAGCGCGCGACGCCGCTGCCCACACCCGGCGTGTACGCCCGGCACAACGCGGTCGACAGCCCGGCCCAGCTGCCCGACGGGTCCTTCGAGGAACTGTCGGTGAGCACCATCCTGCGTCACCGCCGCACCCGCGCCCACACCGAGGCCGCCGCGCTCTCGGTGGGCGCGGGCCGCGACGTCACCCCGACGGCCGACGAGGAAGGCACCCGGTGAACCCCCAGAACTACCTGTTCCTGTCTGCGCTGCTGTTCACCATCGGCGCCGCCGGAGTGCTGTTGCGCCGCAACGCGATCGTGGTGTTCATGTGCATCGAGCTGATGCTCAACGCGGTGAATCTGGCCTTCGTCACCTTCGCCCGGCTGCACAGCAACCTCGACGGACAGGTGATCGCGTTCTTCACCATGGTCGTGGCCGCCGCCGAGGTCGTGGTCGGTCTGGCGATCATCATGACGATCTTCCGTGCCCGCCGGTCGACCTCGGTCGACACCGCCAACCTGCTGAAGTTCTGACATGGGTACCGCAACGTTGTGGCTGCTGCCCGCCCTGCCGCTGGCGGGCGCGATCCTGTTGTTGCTGCTCGGGCGCCGCGCCGACCGCTGGGGCGTGTACCTGGGGACCGCCGCCGCGCTGGCCTCGTTCGCGATCGCGGTGGTCGCGTTCGCCGAGATGCTCGGCCGCGCCGACGCCGACCGCGCGATCCACCTGCAACTGTTCGAATGGGTGCCCGCCGGTGCCCTGCGGGTCGGCTTCGGTCTGCAACTGGACCAGTTGTCGATCTGCTTCGCGCTGCTCATCACCGGCGTCGGCTCGCTGATCCATCTCTACTCGATCGGCTACATGAGCCACGACGAGGACAAGCGCCGCTTCTTCGGCTACCTCAACCTGTTCCTGGCCGCCATGCTGGTACTGGTCCTGGCCGACAACTTCCTGGTGCTCTACCTCGGCTGGGAAGGCGTCGGTCTCGCCTCCTACCTGCTGATCGGGTTCTGGTATCACAAGCCGTCGGCGGCCACCGCGGCCAAGAAGGCGTTCGTGGTCAACCGGGTCGGTGACATGGGTCTGGCCATCGCCATGATGACCATGTTCGCGACCTTCGGTTCCTTCGACTTCCGCACCGTGTTCGCCGCGACCCCGGGCGCGAGCGAAGGCACCCTCACCGCGATCGGGCTGCTGCTGTTGCTGGCCGCCTGCGGCAAATCCGCGCAGGTGCCGCTGCAGTCCTGGCTCGGCGACGCCATGGAGGGCCCCACCCCGGTCTCGGCGCTCATCCACGCCGCCACCATGGTCACCGCCGGTGTCTACCTGATCGCCCGCGCCAACCCGATCTACGATCTCGCGCCGAACGCCCGCCTCGCGGTCCTCGCCGTCGGCGCGGTGACATTGCTGTTCGGCGCGATCATCGGCTGCGCCAAGGACGACATCAAGAAGGCGCTGGCCGCCTCCACCATGAGCCAGATCGGGTACATGATCCTGGCCGTCGGCCTCGGCCCGGCCGGGTACGCGTTCGCGATCATGCACCTGCTCACCCACGGCTTCTTCAAGGCCGGCCTGTTCCTCGGCGCCGGTTCGGTGATGCACGCGATGGACGACGAGACCGACATGCGCCGCTACGGCGGCCTGCGCACGCTCATGCCGATCACCTTCGTCACCTTCGGCCTCGGCTATCTGGCCATCATCGGGGTGCCGCCGCTGTCCGGGTTCTTCTCCAAGGACAAGATCATCGAGGCCGCCTTCGATCACGGGGGCGGTGTCGGAATCCTGCTGGGCACGGTCACGCTCGTCGGTGCCGGCCTGACCGCGTTCTACATGACCCGCGTCATGCTGATGACGTTCTTCGGGCAACGCCGCTGGCGGCCCGACACCCACCCGCACGAGGCGCCCGCGGTGATGACCGGCCCGATGATCCTGCTGGCGTTCGGTTCGGTGTTCGCCGGTGGCCTGTTCGTGTGGGGCTCCTCGCTGGTGAACTGGCTCGCGCCGGTGGTCGGCACCCACCATGCCGAGCCGGTGATCCCGGCCGCAGTGGTCACCGGGCTGGCCCTGACCGTGGTGGTGATCGGTGTCGCCGTCGCCTACCGCGCCTACGCCGAGAACCCCGTCCCCGAGACCGCGCCCGAGAAGGTGAGCGTGCTGACCACGGCCGCGCGCAAGGACCTCTACGGTGACGCGGTCAACGAGGCGGCGTTCGAGCGTCCCGGCAAATACCTGACGCGGGCGCTGGTGTTCCTCGACGCGCGTGGTGTCGACGGGATCGTCAACGGGACCGCCGCCGCGATCGGTGGGTTGTCCGCGCGAATCCGCACGGTGCAAACCGGTTTCGTGCGGTCCTATGCCCTGTCCATGTTCACCGGCGCGGCCCTGGTGGCCGCTGCCCTGCTGGCGGTGAGGTTCTGGTGAACTCGTTTCCCTGGCTGACGACGCTCTGGCTGGCCCCCGCGGTCGGCGCGGCCGCGGTCCTGCTGGTCCCCGCCGGACGACGCACCGCGGCCCGCGCGCTGGCGCTGGCGGTGTCGATCGGTGTGCTCGCGCTGGCGGTCACCCTCGCGGTGCGGTTCCAGCCCGGCGGTGAGCAGTACCAGTTCGTCGAAGCCCACGAATGGATTCCGGCGTTCGGCGTCGGTTACACGCTGGGGCTCGACGGCATCGCCACCGCCCTGGTCCTGCTCACCGCGGTCCTGCTGCCGCTGCTGATCCTGGCCGGCTGGCACGACGACCGCGCCGCCGGGGACGGCCGCAAGACCGTGCACCTGTACATGGCGTTGATGCTGCTGGTCGAGTCGATGGTGCTGATCTCGTTCCTGGCGCTGGACGTACTGCTGTTCTACATCTTCTTCGAGGCCATGCTCATCCCGATGTACTTCCTCATCGGCGGTTTCGGGCCACGCACCGACGACGCCGCAGTGCGCGCCCAACGCTCGCGCGCGGCAGTGAAGTTCCTGCTGTACAACCTGTTCGGCGGACTGATCATGCTCGCCGCGGTGATCGGGCTCTACGTGCTCACCGCCAAGGCCGGACTGGGCACCGACTCCGCGGGCACCTTCGACCTGCGCCTGATCGTCGCCGCCGTGCAGGACGGCAGCCTCGGCGGCAGCGCGGCTGTCCTCGATCTGCTGTTCCTCGGCTTCCTGTTCGCCTTCGCGGTCAAGGCGCCGCTGTGGCCGCTGCACACGTGGCTGCCCGACGCGGCGGTCTCGGCGACCCCGTCGAGCGCGGTGCTGATGATGGCGGTGGTCGACAAGGTCGGCACCTTCGGCATGCTGCGCTACTGCCTGCTGCTGTTCCCGCTAGCGTCGAGCACGTTCGCGCCCATGGTGATCACCCTGGCCGTCATCGGGATCATCTACGGTGCGCTGCTGGCGATCGGCCAGACCGATGTCATGCGCCTGATCGCCTACACCTCGATCTCACACTTCGGGTTCATCATCCTCGGCATCTTCGCCATGACCAGCCAAGCCCAATCCGGTGCCACGCTCTACATGGTCAACCACGGACTGTCCACGGCGGCACTGTTCCTCATCGCCGGGTTCCTGGTCTCGCGGCGCGGCACCCGGATGATCGCGGAGTTCGGCGGCGTGCAGAAGGTCGCACCGGTGCTGGCGGGAACGTTCTTCATCGCCGGTCTGGCCACCCTCTCATTGCCGGGGCTCGCGCCGTTCATCAGCGAATTCCTGGTCCTCGTCGGCACCTTCAGCAAATACAAGGTGGCCGCCGTGGTGGCGACCGGCGCGCTGGTGCTGGCCGCGATCTACGTGCTGTGGCTCTACCAGCGGATGATGACCGGCCCGCTGAAACAGGGCAACGAGCATCTGCGTGACCTGGTACCCCGCGAGCTGGCCGTCGTCGTGCCGTTGCTCGTGGCGCTGCTGGTGCTCGGCTTCTACCCGAAACCGATTCTCGACCTGGTGGATCCCGCCGTGGGACACACCCTCTCGACGATCGGTCAGCATGATCCCGCGCCGACGGTTCCCGCTCCCGAGGCGGGCGCGGCCATCCAGCCCGCGGGCGGACACCGATGAGGACGGACTTCGTGACCAGCAACGAGCTCGCCGCCACCCTGCCCGCACCGAGCATCGAATACCACCTGCTCGCGCCGATGCTGATCGTGTTCGCGGTCGGTGTGGTCGGTGTGCTCGTCGAAGCGTTCGTGCCGCGCCCGGCGCGCTATCCCACCCAGTTGATCCTGGGCCTCGGTGGCGTGATCGGTGCCCTGGTCGCCGTGGTGCTGCTGTCGGGGTCACGCGCCACCGCGGTGGTCGGCGCGGTCGCCGTCGACGGCGTCACCCTGTTCCTGCAGGGCACGATTCTGCTGGTCGCGCTGCTGGGGCTGCTGCTGATCGCCGAACGCGGCGCCGTCCCGCGAGCCCGCAGCGGGCCGGGCACCTGGAGCCGGGCCGCGGCCACCCTCGACCGCGGAGTGGACGCGTTCACCCCGCAGGCGTCGGCGGTGCCGGGCAGCGCCGACGAACTGGCCGCCGTGCGCGCGGGGGTGTCGACGACCGAGGTGTTCCCGCTGACCATGCTCGCGCTGGGCGGTCTGCTGCTGTTCCCGGCGTCCAACGATCTGCTGACGATGTTCGTCGCGCTGGAAGTGCTGTCGCTGCCGCTGTATCTGCTGTGCGGGCTGGCCCGACGCAGGCGGCTGCTCTCGCAGGAGGCGGCACTCAAGTACTTCCTGCTCGGCGCGTTCTCCTCGGCGTTCTTCCTCTACGGGGTCGCGCTGCTGTACGGGCAGACCGGGACGGTGTCGCTGCCGGGAATCGGCGCGGCGCTGGATCAGCAGCCCGAGGACGCGACGCTGGCGCTGCTCGGCATCGGCATGCTCGCCGTCGGCTTGCTGTTCAAGATCGGTGTCGTGCCGTTCCAGGCGTGGGTGCCCGACGTCTACCAGGGCGCGCCGACACCGATCACCGCGTTCATGGCCGCGGCCACCAAGATCGCCGCGGTCGGCGCCACCCTGCGGGTGCTGACGGTCGCCGTCGACGCGCTGCGGGACGACTGGCGGCCGGTACTGGCCGCGATCGCGGTGGCGACCATGGTGGTCGGCGCGGTCATGGCGATCACCCAGACCGACGTGAAGCGGATGCTCGCCTACTCCTCGATCGCGCACGCCGGGTTCCTGCTGGTCGGCCTGGTCGCAGCCGACGGCGCCGGGGTGGCCGCGGTGCTGTTCTATCTGCTGGCCTACGGGCTCGGCACGGTCGCCGCGTTCGCGGTGGTCACCCTGGTGCGCGATGCCTCCGGCGACGAGGCGACCGCGCTGTCGCAGTGGGCCGGGCTGGGCCGCCGGTCCCCCTGGCTGGCATCGGCGTTCGCGTTGCTGCTGCTCTCGTTCGCCGGTCTTCCGTTGACCAGCGGGTTCGTCAGCAAGTTCGCGGTCTTCGCCGCCGCGTCCGGAGCCGGGTACACCCCGCTGGTCGTCATCGGCGTGGTCTGCAGCGCGATCGCCGCGTTCTTCTACGTGCGGGTGATCGTGCTGATGTTCTTCACCGACCCGCCCACCGACGCACCGACCGTCACCGCGCCGTTCGCGACCACGCTGGTGATCGCATTCGGTGCCGGCGCGACGGTCCTGCTCGGTGTCTTCCCGCAACCGGTGCTCGACCTGGCCGAACGCTGCGCGGTGCTCGTCCGCTGATGAGCGCCGGGGATCGTCCGCCGACCAGCCACGAACGCGGCAGCGGGCAGCCGTGGGCGGCGTCCTACCTTCCCGGTCCCGCACCGTGGGACATCGGCGCACCGCAACCGGCGGTGGTCGAATTGATCGCGGCGGGCGCGTTCCACGGTGACGTCCTCGACGCCGGCTGCGGCACCGGCGACAACACGGTGGCCATCGCCGCGCACGGCCTGCGCGTACTCGGCATCGACGTCGCCGAGCCCGCCCTGGACATGGCCAGGGCGAAAGCCACCGGCCGAGGGCTCGATATCGAGTTCGCCCTCGCCGACGCGCTGCACCTGGATCGGCTGCGCCGACGCTTCGACACCGTCCTGGACTCCGCGCTGTTCCACACCTTCGACGCCGCCGAACAGGCCACCTACGCAGCGGGTCTGGCCACGATCACCGCGCCCGGGGCCACCCTCTCTCTGCTGTGCTTCAGCGATACCGGCCCGAACCCGGGGCCGCATCCGGTCAGCCGCGACGCCATCGCCGCGGCATTCGCGCCGCCCGACTGGCAGATCACCACCATCGCACCCGCCTTTCTCCGTACCCGATTCGACGAGGCGAGTCCCGCCTGGCTGGCCACCATTCGCCGCCACTGATCTGTGGCGGGCCGCCGGACGTGGTGGGGAGGGCACCGGTTGTTGTCGGACCCGGCGGCTACGGTGTCGGTATGCAAACGGGGAGTGAGCTGGTGGGTGGGGTCGCGGGAATGTCGGTGCCGCAACGAATGCGGACGCTGGCCGGTACCGCGCGGCGATTGTCGGGGACCGCGGAGCTGCAGGGGTTGCTGGCCGAGCTGGCCGCCGCCGGGCCGTACGAACGGCGCACAGCCGGGTATCTGGCCTATGTCGGTGGCGCCCGCGAGTTCCTGCTGACGCAACTCGACTCGCCGGAACAGGCTGTCGCCGGTCACGCCATGACCGCCCTGGTCCGGCTCGGGATCGCACCGCGGATCGTGCTGGAGCGGCTGCCGCAGATGTCGCGGCGTGCCCGTTACGACGTCATCCGAGTACTCGTCCGTGGCGGCCACACCCCGCTCGCCGACGCGCTGGTTCCCCTGCTGCGGGAGCGGTTCGGTGATGCCGAGGCCGCCCGGGTGCTGCCGGGATGCTCCGCGACCGCCGTCGCCGAGTGGCTGCCCGCCCTCGCCTACGCGGTCCCGAACTGGAACAGGCTCGCGCGCGCCCACATCGCGGTGATCTTCGACCATGTGCGGGAACGGTCGGTGGCCGCGGACCGCGCCGAATGGCAGGAGCTGTGGTCGCGGCTGACGGCGAATCCGGTGGCCGCCGCCGGTCACGATCCGGACGGTCTGCTGGCACTGGCCGCCGAAGCGGTCGTCTATGTGCCGCTCGCGGAGTTGAATCCGGTCGCCGGTGTGCTCGCCCGCCACGACGGTGCGGCCGTGTACCGGTTGATGCGGCATCCCAGCGGCAACGGCCAAGTGCTCGCGGGCCCGGCACTGTGGCGGGCATTGCACACGCTGCCCGACGACGACCTGCGCGAACTGTATCTGGCCTACCCGCAGGGCATCCGGCGCCGTTTCCTGCACACGATGCCGCCCTCGCGACGCGCCTCGATGGCGGCCGCCGACCTCGCGCGCCCCGGCAGCGCTCCGGCCGATGTCGACACCGCCCTACTCGACGAACTGCCCGCCCCCGCCCGCCACACAGTGGTCGAGGAGCTGCTGTCGCGCCCGGGCGCCACGGATGTTCCCGAAGTCAGCGACCAGCTGTCCGCACGTCTGCCCTGGGCGCAGGCGCGGCCCGCGCTGGTCGAAGCCGTGCGGCGGCCCACCGCCGAGGAACGGGCACGGGCGTACCCGCTGCTGGTCACCGCCGCCGCGGGCAGCCGCGATCCCGCCGCCGTCACCGACCTGCTCGGCCTGCTCACCCGGACCCGCAACGAACAGGACCCGGTGCGCTCGCGCGTCGTGCAGGCGCTGCTCACGGTCCCGATGCGGCTGTGGACCCCGGCGCATCTGCCCGCGCTCGAGCAGATCGCCACCGACGCGCTGCAAGCCCGCGACCGGTCGTGGGCGACGACCACCGCCGTATCGACCCTGGCGCGCACTCTGCTCCTATGCGGCAGCCGCGCGGACGACCGCGCCTTCACCGACACCGCGCTGCGCGTGTTCACCCGGCTGGCCGCGGTGACCAGCACACCGAATCTGTCGGGCCTGCACCGTGATCTGCCACGCGGCGCCGAACACCGCCTCGTCGACGCGCTGCGCGAGCGCCTGGCCGCCGACGCCGAACGTGACACCTGGGACCTGTGCCTGGCCCTGGCCGACGGGCTCGCCCACCGCGCCTACGACATCCCCGAGCTGCAACAGCTGCTCGTGCGTGCGGCCCGCTCGACCTCCGACGCCACCGTACGCCGCGCGGTGCGGCTCGCCCTGGCCGCACCCGCCACCCGCGACACCCACCTCGACACCCTCCTGGCCCACGACCGCTCGCTGATCACCCTGCCCGAAATCCAGCACCAGATCGGGATGCGCCGCACCGACCTGCTCGACACCCTCCTCGACACCACCACCCCCGGCCGTTTCCTGCCCGCGAACGTGGTGTTCGTGCCCATGTTCCACAGCGGTTTCGTCCGCTGGTCCCAGCACCATCTCGACCAGTACGCGCGGCTGCTCGACGGCCACGCCCGCAATCACGCCACCCAGCCGTACCAGCAGGCGACGGCGGTGCGCGCGCTGGGCACGCTGCCGGGCAGCTTCGCCCGCGTGAGCTGGTTCGTCGACCACGGTGAGCTCGTCACCGCCGAAGCGGCGCTCACCGCGCTGGGTGGCAGCGACGAACCCGAGCGGGCGGTCGCACTGCTGGCCGGTCACGTCGACGGCGACCGGGCCCGGGTCGCGGTCAGCAGTATCGCGGCCTGCGCCCCGGCACTGCCGCCGCACCGTGTGTCGACCGCGATCGCGCCCTTGCTCGCGTCCCGCAAGATCACCGCGGTGAAGGAAGGGGTCCGTCTGCTCGCCTCGTTGCGCGCCCCGGACGCGACCGCAGTGATCGCCGAACTGGCCCAGCGTCCGGACGCGCACCGGGATGTGCGCCGGGCGGCCGTATTCGGCACCCGGTTCCTGCTCGACCAGGAACAAGCGTGGACACTGCTCGGCCAGGCTGCCACCGAGCCGGAGGTGGCGAGCGCGATCCTCGATATCCGGCCGTCTCTGGTGCCGGTCCCGCAACGCAGGCGGTTCGCGGCCTTCGTCCGTGATCTGGCCGCACAGACCGATCCGCGGCTGGCCGGTCCCGCGCTCGCCGCGGTGAGTGGGTGGCAGCGCTGGGCGGCACCGGGCACCGATGACGTGATCCTCGACCAGCTCACCGATCTCGACCGGGTCGGGGTGTGGCAGGCCGCGATGCACGCCCTGCTGGCGGGTGTGCGGCAATCCGGTGACTGCACCGCCCTGTCGGCCGCGGTCCTGCGGCTGCGGGCCGACGAGTTCACCGCGCCGGGCCGGGATCTGCCCGCCCACCAACGCCTGTCGGCGTTGCTGAGCTCGTTCCTGCCGCTGGTGCGCACCATCGACGAACTGCGGCCGTCGGCCGCGACGGTGACCGCGCTGCTGGCCGACGACCCACTCTGGCACGACAAGCTGATCGCGCTCACCATGGCCGCGGTGCGCTGGACCGAGCCCGCCGAGATCGTCACCCTCGTCGACACACTCACCCCGTATGCCACCGGCGCCCTGGTGACCAGTCCGGCCGGTTATCTGCCCCGGCGTCTCCCGGCCGCTCTCACCGCCACCGACCTGGAGGTCCTGCGCACGATCACCGCCGAGCTGGCAACCCGTCCCGCACCCGCCGCGGCATTGGTGGCCCTCACGATCGTCGGCAGATGCGGCACCCAGCGCGGTTGGTCGAGCGACTGGGTCGACGTCTTGTCCTCGCTGCGAAGGCATTCCGGCCCCGACGTCCGCCGCGCCGCACACGCCCTGTTCACCGAGCACGAGTAAGCACCGGGGCACCCGTCACCACGGCACTGTTCCGGCGTCGTCGAAGAACCCGCCGGTCGCTCCGCCGTCGGGCAGGGTGGCGAGCCGGATCGCGATGGCCGCACCCTGCTGCGTGGTGCGGGTGCCGCGAAACCCGTTGAGGTCGGTGGCGGTGAAGCCCGGACAGACCGAGTTGATCAAGATGCCGGTATCGGCCAGTTCCTCGGCGTAGCGGAGGGTGAGCGCGTTGAGGAAGGTCTTGGAGGCCGCGTAGACGGCGGGAACCGGGCCCATGTCGATACCGGGTGTGGTCTGTAGGGCGAGCGAGCCCACGCTGCTGGACACGGTGACGATCCGCGGCGCGGCCGAAACACGCAACATCGGCAGCATCGCGTTGGTGACCCGGACGACCCCGATCACATTGGTTTCCACCACCGTCCGCACGGTCGCGGGGTCGACGGTGGTCGGTGTCTGCGGCACACCGCCGGTGATCGCGGCATTGTTGACCAGAACATCGAGCCCGCCGGCATGACCAGCGAGGAAATCGGCCGCCGCGGCCACACTGTCGTCGTCGGTCACATCGAGCGGCACCCCGAACGCGTCCGCCCCGGCCGCGCGCAGCTTCGCCACCGCGGTGTCGCGGCGGTGCCGATCGCGCGCGCCCACCCCGACTCGCCAGCCCAGCGCGCCGAGCCCGGCGGCGATCTCGTAGCCGATTCCCTTGTTCGCGCCGGTCACCAGCGCGATCGTCTGTTCACTCACCCTGCCGATCCTGCTGGGGCGGCGCGGACGTGGTCCAAGACCGATCGGGTGGGCGGCGATACCGCACGGGTATCGATCGTGGTCGTCGGCGGATACCATCGCCGCGTGGAGACGCGGGAGCTGCGCTATTTCGTGGCCGTCGCCGAGGAGTTGCACTTCGGGCGGGCGGCACAACGGCTCACGATCGCGCAACCTCCACTGTCGCGAGCGATCCAGCAGCTCGAACGGCGGCTCGGAGTCGTCCTGCTGCACCGCACCGCTCGCGCCGTCGCCTTGACCGAGGCCGGGGCGGTGCTGCTGCGGGAGGCCAGGGCCGCCCTCGATGCGATCGAGGCCGCCGAGCGGCGAACCCGCCGGGCCGGGTCCGCCCGGCCCGGTGTCGTGCTGGCCACCAAGGCCGGAGCGTCCAGCGATCTGCTGTCGAAGCTGTTGCACACCTATGCCGCCGAACCGGGTGCTGTCCCCGTCGAGGTGATGCTGTGCGGGCCGGGCCAGCCGGAGAGCCTGCTGCGCACCGGGCAGGCCGATGTCGCTCTGCTCCACCGGCCCTATGACACGACAGCCGGATTCGACACCGAGGATCTGCACACCGAACAGCAGGTCGTGGTGCTGCCCGCGGGTCATCCCCTCGCCGACCGGACGCAGGTGTCATCGGCCGAGGTCGGCACCCTGACGAACCTGCCCCTGCCGCGCTGGCCGCGACCGGACGGCAGCTACCGGGACGGGCCCGGTCCGCAGGTGCGCGACCACACCCAGCTGTTCCAGCTGATCGCGCTCGGGCTGACCTGCGCGGTCGTGCCCGAGTCGCTGCGCGCCCAGCTGCGGGACGATCACGCCGTCGTCCCCGTGCCCGACGCGCCACCCGTCACGACGGTCATCGCCTGGCCACCACACAGCAGATCCCGGGCCGTCGCCGACCTCGTTCACACCGCCACGAACCTCTGACAAGTACCACGTCGCCGACCCGTACTCGGCGAACATGCCTGGGCGAGAGAGCATTCGACGCCCCGGCCCCGCCTGTCGACGCTGGTAGCGTTGCCGCGTGCGACGTCGTCACCGATTCCGGTGCACCCTGGCAACGATTCTGGCACTGGCCGCCGCCTCCGGGTGCGCCCGCGAAGGCCACGCGGTACCCGTACAGAGCGCGCTACCTGGCTGCGACGCCGTCGTGATGATCGTGCTCGACGCCTCCTTGTCGATGGAGGCCACCGACGTGGCACCCAGCCGTCTCGCGGCCGCCACCGGCGCGCTCGGGTCCTACACGCACCGGTTGGCTCCGCAGACCGCGCTCGGGCTCGTGACCTTCGCGGGCACCGCGTCGACCCTGGTGACACCGACGACCAACCGCGACGCCATCGATGCCGCCCTGCGCACCGTGCGCTTGGCCGAACGCACCGCCACCGGCGAGGGCATCTTCACCGCGCTCGCGACGATCGCCACCGTCGACAAGGTCGTCGCGCCCCCGGGCGGGCGGCGGATCATCCTGGTCTCCGACGGCAAACAGACCCTCCCCGCCGACCTCGACGACCCCCGCGGCGCCTACACCGCCGCCCGACAAGCCGCGTCCGACGGCGTCACGGTCTCGACGATCTCGCTGGGCACCCCCACCGGCACGGTCGCGATACCCGGCCCCGACACCACACACACCGTCCCCGTCCCCACCGACGACGAATCACTGCGCGAGATCGCCTGCCTCGGCGGCGGCACATTCCACACGGCCACCACCACCGAACACCTCACCACCGCCTTATCGACCCCGGCCTGCTGAGGGTGGCGCTGGATCTGCGGGGAAATCAGTTGTAGGAGGCGGCGACTCCGTCGAGGAGGTGTTCGAGGGTGTCGTAGGCGGGCACGTCGACGATGTCGATCAGGTTCGGCGGGACGGGCACTGTGCGCTCGGCGGCGACCGCGGTGAACTGGGCGTTGTCGCCGGTGCGGAAGCCGTGTTCGGCGGCGAGTCTGCGCAGGTCCGGGTTCTCGGTGAGCAGGGCGCCGATCTTGTCGCCGGTGGCGGTGAGCGGGACCAGTGTGTGGGTGGACAGGACGGTCGGGGTCGGATAGGTGAGCACCATGTCGGGGGTGACGCGTCCCTGGCCGGCGGCCTCGATGTACTGGGCCTCGTAGATGCACACCAGCGGCGTCGGACCCATTCCGTTGGCCAGGTACTGGTTGAACGGGCCCTCGCTGCTGGTGTCGGTGTAGCCCTGGGCGAGGAACAGTTTCGACAGGGCGGGCAGCACGTGCGCCTCGGCGGTGGCGCCGCGCACGATGGTGTGGTCGTTGGCGACATAACTGGCGATCGACAGATACATGGCCGCGGAGTTGGAGCTGCGCGGGTCGGTGGTGGAGACCAGGATGTTCTTGGCGACCGGGTAGCTGGTGTTGCCGGGCAGGTCGTCCCACTGCACGCCGGCGGCGGTCAGTTCCAGGTACTTGTTCATGTCGAAGGTGGCGACCGGGCCGGGCGCGATCACTCCCGCCGCGGTGAGCAGGTCGGCGATCGGGCGGTAGGTGGCGATGGCGATCGGTGAGGAGAACGGCGTGTATTTCGTCGTGATCGCCTGCTGCCGCTGGATGCGTTCGGCGGCCGGACTGCTCGACGGGAACGCGAAATCGTAGCGATCCAGATCCACGGTGGTGGCGATCTGGCGTGACCCGGCGGGTTCCACCTCCACCCGCACGCCGTGCTCGGCCAGTACGCGCACCACGTTCTCGTCCTGGAAGAACGCGACCTTCTCCGACCCGACGACACCACGCACCACCGTGAGCGCGGCCGGTGCCGCCGCGGGTGCGGGGTCACCGCCGGGCCACAGCACCGCCCCGGCGACGACGGCGGCCACCATCCCGGCGGCGCCGATCGACAACGGCAGCACCGCGCGCCTGCTCACCGTCCGCCGATGCTCGCCGCCGGAGCTCTGCCGCGCCGGTTCCGGTTTCGTCAGCCGGACGGTGGCCGGTGCGGGCACTCGCACCGTCGGGTCGGGGTCGGCCAGTTCGCGGCGCACGATCCGCTCGACCAGGATCGGCACGAATTCCCGGATCGGGGTGCCGTCGAATCGGGTGTGCGCGGCGCCCACGGCCGAGGTCACCTGTTCGACGGGCACGTTCTCGGACAGGTCCTCGACCAGACTCTCGGTCATGCGCCGCATCGCCTGCGCTTCTCGCTGGACGACATCGGCTGCTGCGCCGGAGGTTTCGCGCGACACCACATTCTCCTGGGCTCGGATCGGCTGCGGACACGGCGCGCCGGACGGAGATGCCCGTGCGCACGCCGCGGGCCACGCTACCGGCGCGCAGCACAGTTGCCCCCGCGGTGAACGGGTGGGCACGCAGAGTTCAACACGCGCTCGGCTGCCCGCCATGTCGCGTTGTCCGGCTGTTCGCGATCGCGGCCGAAATATGTTCCGCTAGAGCGTGATTGGCCCGGTCAGCTCGCGGCGCCGGGGCGCTCGGCCAGGCCCAGTCGCAGATGTTCGCTGTGATAGACGGCTTCGTCGAGCAATTGGGCGACGTGATTGTCGTAGAGGCTGTAGACGATGCTGCGCCCGGCGCGGGTCCCGGTGACCAGCCCCAGGTTGCGCAGCAGCCGCAGCTGGTGTGAGACCGCGGACTGCTCCATGCCGACCGCGTCGGCGAGCTCGGTGACCGGGCGCGGCCCCTGGCGCAGTTCGCTGAGGATGAGCAATCTGCTCGGGGTCGCCAGGGCCTGCAAGGTCGTGGCGACGTGCGCGGCCGCGTCCGCGTCCAGCCGTGCGATCGGCCGGTCGTGGCCATCGACACCGTGTCCCATGGCCGCAGTCTAACCCGGCCACAACACATGAATATCTCTTCATTTGTTCTGTTATTGTCGCGGAGTCCGTCCCCCGACCACCGGAGGTGCCCCGTGGCCTCGTCCCTCGCCACGCCCGTCCACCCCGCTACCGCGCGAGCGGCGAGTCCCCCGCGACGCATCCGCTGGACGGCCCTGCCGGAAATGCGCTGGGCCGCTGCCGCGTCGGTCCTGTTCGCCCTCGGCGTGCTCGCCCAGCTGGGTGGGACGCCGGCCTGGCTGTGGTGGTCGCTGTATCTGGCCTGCTACGTCACCGGCGGGTGGGAACCCGGCCTCGCGGGACTGCGCGCACTGCGCGACAAGACACTCGATGTCGATCTGCTGATGGTGGTGGCGGCACTCGGCGCCGCCGCCATCGGACAGGTCTTCGACGGGGCGCTGCTCATCGTCATCTTCGCCACCTCCGGCGCACTCGAGGCGTTCGCCACCGCCCGCACCGAGGACTCCGTGCGCGGCCTGCTCGACCTGACCCCCGACACCGCCACCGTGCTCACCGCCGACGGGGCCGAACACACCGTCGCGGCCGCCGACCTCGAGATCGGCGCCACCGTGCTGGTCCGTCCCGGCGCGCGGATCGCCGCGGACGCGACGGTCGTCGCGGGCACCAGCGAGGTCGATCAGGCCACCGTGACCGGCGAGTCCCTGCCGGTCGACAAGCACCCCGGTGACACCGTGTTCGCCGGAACCCTCAACGGCACCGGGGTGCTGCGGATACGGGTCGAGCGCCGCGCCGAGGACTCGGTGGTGGCGCGCATCGCCGGTCTGGTCGAGCACGCGAGCCGGACCGCCGCGCCACGGCAGCTGTTCATCGAGAAGATCGAGCAGCGCTACTCCCTGGGCATGGTCGTGGCCACGCTCGCGGTGTTCCTGGTGCCGCTGGGTTTCGGTGCGACGCTGCAGAGCGCGCTGCTGCGCGCGATGACGTTCATGATCGTCGCCTCCCCGTGCGCGGTGGTGCTGGCCACGATGCCGCCGTTGCTGGCGGCCATCGCCACCGCCGGTCGCCACGGCGTCCTGGTCAAGTCCGCGGTGGTGATGGAACACCTGGGCACCACGACCCGCGTCGTCTTCGACAAGACCGGCACCCTGACCCGCGGCGTGCCCGTCCTCGGCGCGGTCGCCGTGCTCGACGCGAGCCTGACCGAAGACCAGGTACTGCGCCTGGCCGCGGCCGCCGAACACCCCAGCGAACATCCCCTGGCCAGCGCGATCGTGCGCGCCGCCCGCGACCGCGGCCTGCGCCTGCCGCCCACCGAAGACTTCGCCGCCCGACCCGGACGAGGGGTGACCGCCCTCGTCGAGGGCACCACGGTCCAGGTGAGCTCACCGGCGACGCTCACCGGCACCGACCCCGCCCACGGCGCGGTCGCGGAACTCGAGCGCAGCGGCCACACCGCGGTCGTCGTCTCCCGCGAGGACACCCCGATCGCGGTACTCGGCATCACCGACCAGCTCCGCCCCGAAGCCGCCGCCACCGTCGCCGTGGTGACCGCGACCACCGGCGCCGCACCGGTTCTGCTCACCGGCGACAATCGGGTCACCGCCGCCGCGCTGGCCCGCCGGGTCGGCATCACCGAGGTCAGGGCCGAGCTGCTGCCCGAGGACAAGGTCGCCGCGATCCGGGCCCTGCGGGATGCGGGAGAACAGGTCGCGATGGTCGGTGACGGCATCAACGACGCTCCCGCCCTGGCCGCCGCGCCGGTCGGGATCGCGATGGGCGGCGCCGGATCCGACCTGGCGCTACAGACCGCCGACGTGGTGATCGTGCGCGACGACCTCACGACCATCCCCGCCCTGGTGCGCCTCTCACGTCGCGCCCACCGCGTCGTGGTCGCCAACCTCGTCATCGCAGGCGGGTTCATCGCCGCGCTGGTGGTCTGGGATCTGGTCGGGCACCTGCCGCTGCCGCTGGGTGTGGCCGGACACGAGGGCTCGACCGTGCTCGTCGGCCTCAACGGTCTGCGCCTGCTGCGCTCGTCCGCGTGGCGTGCGCACTGAGCTCAGTGGTCGGTGACTGGCCCACGCAGCGCGGCCCGCAGCAGTCCCCCGGTCAGCAGCTCGAGCGCCCCGATCACCAGCAGCCCGGCACCGGCGAGGGTGGCCAGCCCGGTGACGGTCTGGAACTTCACGGCGATCACCACGATCCCGACGATCGCGGTGCCCACCCCGCACACCTCGTGCAGCGGTCCACCGGCGAGCCCGTCGTCGAAGGCCGCCACCAGTGCCTGCACGGTGCCGCGCACCGCCCACCCCAGCCCGATCCACAACGCCAGCAGCTCGATCGTGCCACCGCTGAAGGCGAGCATCGACAGGGTCAGGGTGAGGATCGCGCTCACCACCACCAGCACCCGCAGCGCCACCGCGATCCGCGCGAGCAACGCCAGATACGCCTGCATCCCCGCACTGACCAGCAGCGAGGTGCCGAACACCAGCGCCAGCGTGGTCGTGCTGCGCCCCGGCCACAACAGCAGCGCCAGCCCGAGCGCGAACGAACAACCCCCGGCGATGAGCATCGCCTGCCGGGTGCCGTCGCGCGGGGCCGCGCTCACCTCAGATGGTCCCGCAGGTAGGGCGCGGTGCGGCTGTCCGGGTCGGCCGCGACCTGTTCGGGTGTCCCCTGCGCCACGATCCGCCCGCCCCGCGCCCCACCGCCGGGGCCCATGTCGATCACGTGATCGGCCCGGGCCACGACCGTCATCTCGTGTTCGACCACGACCACGCTCGCGCCGGAGTCGACCAGCGAATCGAGTTGGGCGAGCAGCACATCGGTGTCGGCCGGATGCAGTCCGGTGGTCGGTTCGTCCAGGAGATACACCGTGTTGCCGCGACGCACCCGCTGCAGTTCGGTGGCCAGTTTCACCCGCTGCGCCTCCCCGCCGGACAGTTCCGTCGCCGGCTGACCCAGCCGCAGATATCCCAGACCGACATCGGCGAGGGTGCTCAGCGCGCGGGCGACAGCGGGGACATCGGCGAGGAACACCGCGGCCGCGTCCACCGTCAGGTCCAGCACCTCGGCGATGGTGGTGTCGCGGTAGGTGATCTCGAGAGTCTCGGGGTTGTAGCGGGCACCGTGACAGTCCGGGCAGGGACTGTAGGTGCTGGGCAGGAACAGCAGTTCGACGGTGATGTATCCCTCGCCCTGACAGGTCGGACAGCGCCCCTCGGCGACATTGAACGAGAACCGGCCCACCCCGTAGCTGCGCGCCCGCGCCTGCGGGGTGTCGGCGAAGAGTTTGCGGACGGTGTCGAACAGGCCGGTGTAGGTGGCCAGATTCGACCGCGGGGTGCGCCCGATCGGCGCCTGGTCGACCTCCACCACCCGGCTGATCGTGTCGTCCGCTTCGGCGCCGCGCGAGACGGCGTGCAGCAGCGTGGATTTGCCCGACCCGGACACACCGGTGATCGCGGTGAACACACCCAGCGGCAGGTCGACATCCACATCGACCAGATTGTGGCTGGTGATCGCACGCAGCGCGAGCACACCGGTCGCGGCCCGTTTCGCGCGCACCGGCCGCACGATCTCGTCGAACAGGTACGGGCGGGTCACCGACTCGGACACCGCGCGCAGACCCTCGACCTCCCCGCTGTAGAGCACCCGTCCCCCGTGCACGCCGGCACCGGGCCCGATGTCGATCAGCCAGTCGGCGTGGCGCACCACGTCGAGGTCGTGCTCGACGAGGAACACGCTGTTGCCGGAGTTCTTGAGCCGCCCGAGCACCGTGGTCAGCGCGGCCGTGTCGGCGGGATGCAGTCCGGCCGAGGGCTCGTCGAGGATGTAGACCACACCGAACAGCCCCGAACGCAACTGTCCGGCCAGGCGCAGCCGCTGCAACTCCCCACCGGACAGGGTCGGGCTCTCCCGGTCGACGCTGAGATAGCCGAGCCCGAGCTCGATGAGCACATCCAGCCGGGAGGTGAGGTCCTGGGTGAGCACCGCCACCGCCGCGGTCCCGGCCGTGTAGGGCCGCAGGACTTCGGCGAGTTCGCTGATGGGCAGTTCGGCCAGCTCGGCGATGTTGTGACCGGCGAAAGTCACTGCCAGCGCTTCGGGTTTCAGCCGCCGCCCACCACACAGCGGGCAGACGGCGGTGTGCAGGAACCCCGCCGCGCGCGCCCGGGTCGTCTCGCTCTTGGACTCCGCGTGCGCGCGCAACAGCAGCCGTTCGGCGCTGGTGTAGGTGCCCTGATAGGGGCGGTGGATGCGATGCGGTTCGCGTTCGGGTTCCACGGTGACGACGGGCTTGTCGGCGGTGAACAGGATCCATTCCCGGGCGGCGGGGGCGAGTTCGCGCCACGGCCGGTCGATGTCGTAGCCGAGGGCGGCGAGCACATCACGCAGATTCTTGCCCTGCCACGCACCCGGCCACGACGCGATCGCGCCCTCGCGAATGCTCAGCGACGGGTCGGGCACCATCGACGCCTCGGTCGCCTCGTGCACCACCCCCTGCCCGTGACAGCGCGGGCAGGCACCCTCGACGGTGTTCGGCGAGAACGCGTCCGAATACAGCCGGTTGGTGCCCTGCGGATAGTGCCCTGGCCCGGTTCTGTCCGGACCGGGCGGGTAGTCGCCCTCGCGGGACATGAGCATGCGCAAGGTGTTCGAGATCGCGGTCACCGTCCCGACGGTCGAGCGGGAGGACGGCGCCGACCGTCGTTGCGCGAGCGCCACCGTCGGCGGCAAGCCGGTCACCTCGTCCACATCGGGTGCCTCGACCTGATGCAGCAACCGCCGGGCATACGGCGCCACCGACTCCAGATAGCGACGCTGCGATTCCGCGTACAGGGTGCCGAAAGCCAGCGACGACTTCCCCGACCCCGAGACCCCCGTGAACGCGACCAGCGCGTTGCGGGGCATCGCGGCGCTCACATCACGCAGATTGTGGACCCGGGCGCCGCGCACCCGAACCGAAGGATCGACCTCGTGCGAATCCACAGCTACCGAGATTACGCGGTCACCCCCGGCCCGCGACGCCACACACGCTGGGCGTTCCCGGCCGCACTAGAAGAACCAGCCCAGTTCGGGTGCTCGCGCGGTGGCGAACGCCGCGTCGAAGGCCCGCAGCGCCGCCGGGTCCGCGACACCGATCCGATGCGCCGCGGCCAGTGTGCGAGCCCGGTGCCCGCCGAAGTAGAGCGCGCCGAGCACAGCGATGTCGAAGCTCAGGTCCGCGGGCCGGGTGGTGGGCGAACAGTCGGCGACACCGTCACGAACGCGCAGCGCGAACCGGCCGCCCGCGGTGCGGAACGGATCGTGCACGTCCACGACGGTGTCGAGCTCGCCCTCGTAGCCGCGCGCGACGAGCGCCGCGGGGACATCCATCACCCGCGCCCACAGCGCATCACCACGCTGGGTGACCCGGACGGTGCGCGGGTCGGTGAACAGATACGGCAGCGGATCGTCCTCGGCGAGCGTGGCTTCCACCCGGTCGACGAGATCCAGGCCGAGCAGCACCCGCCACAGTGCCGCGTGTGCCGCCGGTGTCACCGCCCGAATCTCCGAGACCGTCACCACCGACTCGTGCGCGTCACGACGCCGCTGATACAGCGCGTACCCGTCGGGATGGGTCAGCACGAACACCGACGACACCCCCGACCGGCGACCCTCCGGATCGTCGAACACCAACGCCCACTTCGCCTCCGGCCGCTCCTGCGCGGCCGAGGTCCGCCGCTGCCAGCGCTCGTAGACCGCGCGGATGTGCCCGGCGGCGGACTCGAGGGTGGCCATGACGACCCCGCCGGGATCGGGTGTGGTGGGACGGAACTCGACGCGGCGGCGATCGATGGAGACCGTGGTGTCGGTGACGGCGGGGTCGTAACCGAACCGGCCGTAGATCGTGCCCTCGCTGGCGGTGAAGATCGTCAACGGCAGCCCGTCGGCCTCGGTCCGGGCGTGCTGCGCCGTGTACAGGGCACGCAACAGTCCGCGACGCCGATGGGTCGGGGCCACGGCCACCGCCGACACGCCACGCGCGCGCACCGTGCGGTCTCCGGGCACGGTGACCGTCATCGTGATGTCGACGGTGTGCCCCACCACCTGTCCGGCGTCGGCCACCACCAGCGACCGCTCCACCGGGAACAGGCGCTGCCGGTGCTCGCGTTCCTCGGCGCCGAGCCTGCCGCCGAAGGCCGTGGCCAGCAGTTCGGCGATCCCGTCGCGGTCGCCGGTACCCGCCGCCCGCACACTGATGCTGTTGCCCGATGACATGCCCGTACCCTCCCACGCGCGCCCGGCGAACACACCTGATTTACGGCGCGGGTTGTGCCCCCGAGATCAGCTCGTGCTGCCGCGCTCCACCATGGCCCGCAGGTCCGGCAGGGCGCCGATCCGCTGGGTCCGGGGCCTGCCGGGGGCGTCGGTCTGCGCGGAACCGGTCGCGCGCAGCAACGCCCGGATCTGTTCCGGCGTCCCCCGGCCCCCGCTGTGCGCCCGAATCCCCTGATAGGCGGCGACCGCCCCGACCACGATCGGTGACGCGCTCGATGTGCCGCTGAACTCGTCGGTGTACCAGAGGTCTTCGTCGGGTCCGCCCTGCAGGTCGCCGTAGCCGGTGGTGGTGACCTCACGTCCCCACCCCTGCACGTCCAGGCGCGCACCGTAATTGGAGAACGCCAGCCGCGAGCGGGCGGGACCGTGGTCGCGACCGTGCAGGCCGGGCGGCGGCGCGCCCGCGCCGACCAGGACGGCACCGGAATCGACGCCGCCGCCCCGCAGCGGATTGCGCCAATCGGCGGGAAACTCCGCAGGCCGCGCGTCGTAGACCGGATCGTCGAAGTTCTCGCCGCCGTTGCCCGCGGCTTCCACCACGACGATCCCGCGCCCGACCGCGTAACGCACGGCCGCGAAGTCGTCGGGCCACCATTCCACCGCGATGTAGCCGCGCTGGTCACCGGTGGTCCGGTAGCCGAATCGCGGCCCCGGACGGTGCAGTTCGATCAGCAGCACATCACCGGGATCCAAGGCGTCGGCGGCGGAGCGAATCGCGGTCGCCGAACCGGTCCCGAAGATCGACACCGCCCTGATGTGGGCCTCCGGCGCGATCCCGGTGATCCCGAACGCGTTGAGGTCACCGCTGATCTCGCCCGCCACGGCGGTACCGTGATTGCGCCAGCCGAGATCGTCGGCGGCGTTCCCACCGATCATCCCGCCCTGGTTCTGCCGCAGGTCCTCGTGGGTGAACCGCCACGCGCCCTCGACATCGATCACCCGCACGCCGGTGCCGAGCCCGCCGGGCCGGGTATGCGCCCAGTGTGCGTCGATACCGGTGGGTCCCGCGTCCAGATAGCCCTGGCGGGTACGGAAATCCGGGGTCACCGGCGGGGCCTCCGCGGCGACGACGTTCCCGGCCGACGGGGCGAGCGGTGGTTCGGCGGGCGGTTTGACGTAGGCGGCGGCGACGGTGTCGTCCTCGCGGAGCCGATCGGCGAGCTCGCCGAGATCACCCACCGCGCCGCGCACGGTGAAATACCGCAGGTACTCACCGGCCGACGGAGCCTGCGGCGTGTCCGCGAGCCGGTCGGAGAGCCGGTTGTCGGGCCCGAAGATCGGCTCGAGATGCGCCGTCGCTGGCAGGATCTCCTCGACATGTCCGCGCACCGACCGGTTCTCCCGCAGCGCGCGAGCGGTGATGGTGGGCCCAGGCGGCACGGTGAGGACGACCAGTTCGCCGGGGGCGCCCGCGGCGGCCCGCGCGCCGGGTCGCTGCTGCTTGCGAGGTCGAGCGGTGGAGGCCATGGGTATCAGTGAACCGCGCCCCACACGCCTTGCGCTACCGTTCATCCGCACACGCGGGCCGCGACACGCCGTACCGGGCCGCGTACGCGGGTGTATCCGTCGCGGGTTGCCGGGTACGCCGGTGTTCGTGAGTGAATCATGATGCGCGCCTATGGCTTTCACCTAGAATTGCCGCAGGGTGAGATCCTCGGTCACCCGGCGTGAACCAGACCATCGGAAAATGCCGTCTCGCAGGGGGTCAACCATGTCTACCGCTGTCGATTTCGCCGCCCGCCTCATCGATCCCGCGGCCATCGCCGCCGCAGGGCACTCGGCAGTCCTCGCCTATGTCTCGCCGTCGCGGCCCGGCGCGAACTTCGGCGCCAAACCCATCACCGCCGACTACGCGCGCGCCCTGGCCGCCGCGGGCCTGGATGTCGTGTCCATCTGGCAGTACGGCAAACCCGGCGACGCCACCCCCTCGGACTGGACCACCGGCTTCGACGGCGGCAGGCGCATGGCCGAGCAGGCCCGCGCCACCCACCTGAGCCTGGGCGCGCCCGCGCACGCGCCGATCTTCTTCGCCGTCGACGAGGACATCTCGCTGTCACAGTGGAACACCACCGCCGTCGAGTTCTTCCGTGGCGTCAATGCCGTGCTCGGCACCGCCAACACCGGCATCTACGGGCATTCGCGGGTGTGCGCGTGGGCGATCGAGGACGGCGTGGTCGGTGGGCGCGGCGGACACAGCTGGGTGTGGCAGACGCGCGCCTGGTCGGGTACCGAACGCGAACCGCGCGCGGTGCTGTATCAGCGGGTGATCGACACCCCGACCAACCCGGGCCCGAAGATCGACGGAACCTCCGTCGACGTCAACGACATCCTGGCCCCCGATTTCGGGCAGTGGGCACTGGACCGCACGGTCACGATCCCGCAGTTCACCGAGATCGACCGGCTCGGCCCCTCGCACTCCCCGCGCAACGGCGTCCGCATCACCAATTTCATCCTCCACACCCAGGAGGGCAACGGCACCGCCGAATCCCTGGCCGCCTACCTCAACAACCCCGCCAACGGCGTCTCCTACCACTACACGCTGCGTGACGGTGTGCTGGTGCGGGTGGTCCCCGAGGAACTCGCCTCCTGGTCGGTGCTGTCGGCCAACCCGTTCACGGTGAACCTGTGCTTCGCGGGCAGCCGGGTGGCGTGGTCGCGCCAGCAGTGGCTCGCCATCGACGCCGACCTGCGCGTCGCCGCCTACATCGCCGTACGCAGCGCCTTGCGCCACGGCTATTCGACCGCGGTCATCGCCCCCGACTACCGGGTGGCCGACGGCATCACCGACCACAACTATGTGACCGAAGCACTCGGCATCGGCAGCCACACCGATGTCGGCCCGAACTTCCCCTGGGATGTGTTCGCCGCCCACGTCGCCGATTTCGCGGGCGCCAGCCCCACCGCCATCGACACCAGGGCCGCCGCGTCACCGTGGCTCGGGCAGCGCCGCACCGACGGCGAGATCGCCACCCCCGACGGCATCGGACGCTTCGCCGAGTTCGACAACGGCTACGTCTACTGGCATCCCGCCACCGACGCGCACGCGATCCCGACCGCGATCATGACCAAATACGCCGAACTCGGCTGGGAAGCAGGCCCCCTGGGCTACCCGATCGCCGAACACACCGAACTTCCCGACCCGCGCGGCACCGGCCCCGGCCTCGCCCAGGCATTCCAGGGCGGCATCGTCTACCGCCGCGCCGGACGTCCCGCCTACCGGGTGCACGGCGCGATCGGCGCACGCTGGGCCGCCTCCGGATACGAGAACGGGCCACTGGGCTGGCCGATCTCGGAGGAGATCGGCCACGACGACGGCAAATACCAGGAATTCGAATTCGGGCGGATCTACTGGGTGCCCGAGCAGGTGGTCGCCCTGCGCACCTCCGGCGACCCCGACACCCCGCTCGCCCGCCCGGCGTGACCTCTAGCCCAGCAGCAGGGCGAGGGTGGTGGCCGCGACTCCGAGGACCAGTGCCGCGACCACGACGAGCGCGATGAGTCGCGTCCGCGGCGACGGACCCTGGTAGGTCGTGTCCTCGTTCAACATGTCGGCGAGGTCGACGGCGGCGAATTCACGGGTCGTTTCCAGGGGTCCGGGCTGCTCGGTCATGAGCGCACACGGTAGTCCAGGGCACGGCCGTGGGTGACCGATACCCCGATCATGGGGCGTACGAAGGCATGTCCAACGCCCGCGCCATGGCCGCCGCGACCGGCCCTGCCTGATCGGGCACGTATCGGCCCGCCCATTCGGCCACGAGGCCGAGGAACTCGACGAGATCACGTCCGACACGCTCGATCAGGACAGGGTGCATAGTGATCACCTCCGGAAGTCTCCTGCGCACCCCGGCTACCACGCCAGCCGAATTCCGGGCGTTACGTGCTCATGCCTGTGGCGCAGTGGTTCTGGTGGCGGCGAGTAGGTCGTCGAGGCGGCGTTCGGCTCGTTCGGCCCGCGCGAGGGTTTCCTTGCGGACCTCGTCGAGGGCGGACAGGCGCTCTGCGGCTTCGGCGCGTGCGCGCTCGAGTGCGGCGGCCGATTCGGTACGCCGCTGTTCGGTTTCCGCGCTCGTGGTGCGGCGCAGGTCGGCGAGCTCCAGGCGTGTCTGGTCGAGTTCGGTGCGGGTGGCGTCGAGTTCGGCGCGGGCGCGGCGCCATTCCTCCCGGGCTTCCGCGGCGGCTTCCACCCGTTCGGCGGTCGCCTGTTCGGCGCGTTCGGTGGCGCGGTCGGCATCGGCGGCACGCTGGATCGCCAGGTCGCGTTCAGCGGCGGCGGCCGCGATTCGGGCGTCGGCGTCGCGGCGGGCGTGGGCGATCTCGGTGTCGGCCCGCTGTTCGGCCCGGCTCACCGCCTCGGCGGCGTCACGCTGAGCAGCGGCGATGTCGTCGGCGGCGTTCTGTTGCGCGGCACGGACTTCGGCGTCGGCCTCGCTGCGGGCAGTGAAGACGTCCTCGGCGGCTTGCTTGGTGACCTGATCCACCGAGGCGAGCACCTCGTCGCGGGCGGCGAGCGCTTCGCCGACCGCTTGTTCGGCCTCCTCCGCGGCGGCCACCGCGTCCTGGGCCACCGACTCGGCCAGTTCCCGCGCCGCCTCGGCGTCCCGCCGCGCCTGTTCGGCCGCCACCGCGGTCATCTCGGCCTCGGCGATGCGGCGGGCAGCGTCGGCCTGCACGGCCTGCACCTGCGCCTCGGCCACCGAGGGATCGCCCAGGGTCTGTAGTTCGGCGACCGCCGCGTTGAGCGTGGTGCCCAATTGTTCGGCCAGTCCACGGAACTGACCGAGCAGCTCGTCGGCCCGCAACCGTGCCACGGTGACCGGCCCTTGTTGCGTCACAGTGACGGCAGCGGGCCCAACCTCCGACTCCTGCTGCAGCCGTTGCCGTTCCCGCCACGCCCGCCATCGCGTGTGGTCCGGGTGGTCACAGTATTCGGAGGGGCGACCCGGACCGCCGCCGCGGGTGATGGGACGGGCACAGCCCGGATAGTTGCAGACGCTCGACACGAGAGAATCGTAACGTTGGTTTCGTCAATCTCTTACGTTTCGACGAAACGAAACCCGTGTCGCCCGTTCAGGTCTCGAATCTACCCTCCGCCCATCTGACCCCCGATAAGTGAACATTATCGGGGGTCAGATGGTCACGAGGGTTCCAATCACCTCCCCTGATTTACGTTTACGTTTGGTCGCATCCAACGATACGTATCCACAACGGAACCTGGTGAAAACTGTGCTCGGTGGTACGGGCGTCCACAACGACAGGTGGCCGATGTCAGCGGGGTCCGGTTGGATGAGCTCGTGACTGTCTACGACGTGGCCCGCCGGCTTCCGGCCATCGCCGACGTGCGGGATCTGTGTCGCTCGGTGGCGATGCTCGATGCGATCCTGAGCCCGGACTGGGAACGCCGGTACTACTCGTTCAACGCCGCGTGGGCGGACGGCGAGGAGGTGGCCTCGATGCGCAACGGGTCAGGAGACGAGTACTCCATCGTGTTCGCGGCGGCCGGGGCCTATGTCCGTGGTTTCGGTCACGAATCGCCGATGAGCCCCTACGGCAACGACTACGAGCCCTGGCCGGGAGTGATCGACGACGTTCCCGATGTCTTCCATGGCTTCGTCGAAGAGCCGGCGTTCACCGACGAGGACGGCGTGCCCGTGGTGACGGCCTGCCTGTGGCGGGAAGCGACGGATGAGCAGTGGCGCCACGGCACCATCGACTTCCCCACTGGCCGCGTCGACCCTGATGGTGCGACAGGTCTGTTCCACCTGCTGGTCGAACGCTCACCCGAATCGTTCCAGCGCTTCGCCGAGGACTACTACGAGATCCCCGTCGACCTGAAAGCGGTGCGTGAGGTGTATGCCTTGCGCCCGCTGGACCAGGAACTCGTGTCGTCGCTGAACGGAAACCTCACCCTGGCGGACCTGGCCCAGGACATCTCCGAAATCGGTTATCCGCGGGTCCGCTGAGCGCCGAAGGCCGGTCACCAGCATTCGCCTGTCCGTCACGATGCGTGTCCATCCAGCGACGATCGCCCTGTCCAATACGTCGCGCGACGTATGCGGCAGCGGCGCGCAGGCTGGCCGAGTACGCGCGGGTGCCCGACGACGGACTGCGCCGGTATCAGGCAGACAGTCAACCGGCGGTGCGGCGGCCGACGTGTATCAGCTGATCTTCTGGATGTCGGCAGGTTTCCAAGTGCCGTCGAACGCGGGCTGTTCGGGGCCGTAGATGCGCAGGTAGACAAACCAGCCACGCCCCGGCACGGTACGGATCCAGCGGCCTTCGGCCCCGGCCGGCTCCTCCGGTGCGAAATACAGGCGCGTCGGTGTCGAGGTGTCGACATCGCTGAGCTCGAACATCGACCGCAGTGCGGCTTTGTCCTGATCGGTCTGTATTTGCGAGCGGGTTTCGGCGTCGTAGACGGTGACCGACCAGAAGAGTTTGCCGGGTACCGGCTGGGGGATGTCGAGGGTGTAGGAGTGGGTGCCGTCGAGGTGGACACCGTCGCCGTCGCGGACCGCGAGCCAGTACAGCGATCCCTGCCCGGCCTGGCGACGGAACATCACCGGGGAGGACACGATCGCCTGGGCGAACCAACGATCGCGGGCCTCGAGGTCCAGACCGTTCGGAGTCTCGAAGTCCCCGTTGTCGGGGACCAGTCCGACCCACTCCCACGCGCGGTCGGGCCAGGCGATGCGATCGGGCCGGTCGCTGGCGAACGCCGAGACCAGCATCTGGTCACGGCCGGTGCGGGCGGCGCGCTCGAGCAGGGCGCGGGTGGTTTCGTCGGTGGGGAACGGTTTGCCCGGTTCGATTCCGAGTGCGCTCAGCAGTCCATGCATCGGCCGGAACTCCTCGATGACGGGTTCGGCGTCGAGTATTTCGTGCAGTTGTTTCCAGTAGTCGAGACCGGCCTCGACCTGGAGGGGGCTGGCGTCCATGGCGGTCTCGGTGATGTCACGGAAGCCCATGCGATCGTCCTCGCCCGCGGCGAGCGGGTAGATCTTCATCGCCCGCAGCGCGTCGAGAGCCTTGTCGATGTCGGCCCCGAGCGGGTGTCGGAGTTCGCGGTGAACCCGATCTGGCGGGGTCCGGTCGAGGCGATGCCCATGGTCTCGTTGGCGTGAATGCCGATTGCACGGTTGCCCCGGAACATTGCGGCGACCGAGATGGTCGGATACCAGAACCGGTACGCGGTCACCGCCCTCGCGAACGTGGCCTCCTCGCGGGCGGCCGCCGCAGCCGCAGCGGTCGGATAGCCGGTATCGAATTCATAGGCGACACCGATCTGCTGGGCTTGCGTGCGTTCGGTCACCGCGGACTCCATTTTCTGTCTCGGGAACGGGCGTGTGGCGCGCCCGGGGACGGATTCTCACTGTCGCATCACCGCCCGCTGCTCGACCCCGCACGAAACGGGTGACTTCGGTCGGGCCTCGCCCCCATCGGTGGCGCAGATACCCGCGTGCTCACTCGTCGCTGTCAGGGTCACGCGCACCACCGCGGCCCGACACATCTTCCCGATGTCCTTCGATTCGGTCGCAGTTGATGCGCCCGCCTGCGGCCTCGTCCAGGGGCGTAGTCCCGGCCGGAACCAGACCACCGGCGACGATCAGGCCGGTCTTGTTGTCGCCAGGCGGTACCCGACGCAGTGGAGCTCGTCGGTGGGGTGGCCGCTAGCTCTGGCGGAGCCGGTCGAAGGTCAATCGCACCTGCGCCCGGGCGACCGTGTCGAGGTCGTGCCGGCTGACCGCGGGACTTTCCGGTTCCCGGGTGAGGTCGATCCGTACGCGCACCATCATGTTGCGGTCCTGGACCTCCATCTCGTAGGTCATATTGGGAACGAGGTCACCATAGGTTTCCCACATCCAGCAGCCGCGGGTGCCGATGTCGGTGACCAGTCCCATATCGATGTCGCCGGAGGCACGCATGGTGCAGAAGTGGCTCGGCGCCGACTCGTCGTGGGTGAACTCGGCCGCGACGACCATGGCGGCACGGTCGAACGAGTAGTCGTCACCGACGGTGCTGGTGTAGTCGACTTCGCATTCCAGGCGGCCGAGGGAGTTGGCCGATGGTGGCGTCTCCGTGTGTACGGGGTCGCGTTTCGGTCTCGTCGCCCATTGGGTCAACGGGGTCGGATCGAGCAGATCGCACGCGTTGGTGATGCCGTTCATCGAATAGGTCGTCGGGCTCGGTGCCGCATCGGCGTCCGTTCCACCCTTGTCACCGGCACCGCGGACGAGGAACCCGATCACCACACCGACGACCAGGCCGAGCACTCCCGCGACGATCAACCCAGTACGCGGCGGCCGCGGATGCGGTGCCGATCCGGCCCCACCCCGATGCGGTGCGTCGCTGTGTTCGCGCTGCGCTTCGCTCATCCTTGATCCCCTCCGGTGCCGGCCGGACCCGCTCGCCGGTGATCGACTCGGACCGATCCTACTGTCGGCCTGCCCCGGATCATCCACGCGCACACCCGGGTCCGGGCGGACCGGGCAGTGCCGATGTGGTGTCAGGCGAGGGTGGCGGTCGTGGCGAGAGTGGTGTGTTCCATGGTGAAGGAACCGCCCAGCGCGTCGATGGCCGCGCCGACCACGTCGGCGATCTCGGCCAGTTGATCGGGGCCGAGGCCGGTGAGTCCGCCGGTGGTGGGGAGTAGTTCGAGCCATTGGTCGCGGGTGTAGGTCCGCTGCCAGTCGTATCGCCACTGTTCGGGTTCGGCGAAGTGCCCGGTCTCGCGGATCTGCTCGGCGAACGTCGCGTAGCCGGCCTGGTAGAGGCTCAGGGGCCGGCGGGACGGTTGACCGTTGAGTGGGGAGTCCGGTGCCACTCGCCGGTAGACTGCGGCGAACGGTTCGGCCACTGCCTCCGGTGGTTCGTAGACGTGGCCGAAGATCGCCAGGCGGCCACCCGGACGCAGCACCTCGGCCGCTTTGGCGGCGCCCACGGCGGGGTCGACCCAGTGCCACGACTGGGCCGCGACGACCGCGTCGAACGACCGGTCGCGTGGTTGCCACTGCTCGAAGCTCGCCACCTCGACCCGCAGGCCGCGGGCGCGGGCGAACTCGGCCATGCGCGCGTCGGGTTCGATGCCGAGCACCGTGGCTCCCCCGGCCTGGAACTGGCGGGCGGCGATGCCGGTGCCGCAACCGATGTCGAGGACGTCGGGCCGACCGGTTCCGGCGAGGATTCGGGTGATGAGGGTGTCGGGGTAGCCGGGGCGGGCCCGGTCGTAGCGCTGGGGGTCGACGCCGAACGAGACGGCCATCCGCGGGAACCGATCCGGCGGTCGTGGGGCGGGTTCGGGGTGTTGCGACGATAGAGTGGGCATGCGCCCACCTTAGTGGGCACGCGCCCACTGTGCCATGATTCCGCTGGATCGACGCACGAGAGGATCACTGAGTGCCGACTGGAGTGCACCTTCGCGATGTCCGGCAGCAACTCTTCGACGCCGCCGACCGCGTCCTGCTGCGCGACGGCCCCAACGGGCTGACCAGTCGCGCCGTCACCGACGAGGCCGGCTGCGCCAAAGGCGTGCTGCACCGGCACTTCACCGACTTCGACGCCTTCCTCACCGACCTGGTACTCGACCGGGCCGCCCAGCTCGACACCCAGGCGGCCACGCTCCGCGCCGCCGCGGGCACCGAGACGGTGGCAACCAACCTGACCACCGCCCTGACCACGCTGTTCGGTCCGGTTCCGGTGGCGATCATCCCGCTCATCACCTTCCGCGACGAGCTACGCGCCCGGCTCCGCCACGCCAGGCCCGGCGGCGGCATGGCGATCCTGGCCGAGGTGACGAGCGCGATCACCGGCTATCTCGGCGAGGAGCGCGCGCTCGGGCGCATCGCCGCCGACGCCGACATCGATTCGCTGACCCTGTCCCTGGTCGGCGGTGGGCACCTGCTGTTCACCGATCGCGACCACATCCCCACCACCGAGGCGGTCGGCAAGTTCGTCGCCTCGGTCGTCTCCGACGTGGTCCGGCGCCGACCGGCCTGAGCCGTCCGGGTCCGCATCGGACTAATTCTTCTTCAGCTCCTCGGCGAGCATGACCAGGATGCCGCTGGGACCGCGGAGGTAGGTGAGCTTGTAGATGTCGGCATAGGTCGCGACGCCGCGCAGCGGATGGCAGCCGTGCCGGGCGGCAATCGTGAGAGCCTTGTCGAGATCGTCGACCGAGAACGCGACGCGGTGCATGCCGATCTCGTTGGGCAGGGTGGGCTCGGTCTCGATCGCTTCGGGATGGATGTACTCGAAGAGCTCGAGCCGGCCGTGCCCGTCCGGCGTCTGGAGCATCGCGATCTTGGCGTGGTTGCCATCCAGGCCGACCGCGGTGTCTGTCCACTCGCCGCTGACGGTGCTACGGCCGACGACCGTGAGGCCGAGGTCGGTGAAGAACGCGATCGTCGCTTCGAGGTCGTGAACGGCGATGCCGACGTTCTCGAGTTTGATATCCATGCGTCGCATGCTAATCCCGGTGTGCGACGAGTTCTGGAGGCATTCCCATGCCGTTGCGCTCGAGGCCGCTGGAGCAGTCGCTGCCCGCATCGGCGACACCAAGCGATCCCAGAAATGTGTCGGACCGGTGGGTTAGGTTGCGACACATGACAGATCGAAGCTCCTTCGCGCCGCTGACCTTCTTCGAATACGACCACAAGCCCGGCACCTACTGTCTGATGCTCACCGACAGCGAGATGTCCGAGGGGGTGGAGGTCTTCGACGAGGCCGGATACGAGGCCAGTGGATACAGCTGGACCGGTATCGCCCGCGCGGCGCTGACGGTGCGCGCCCCGGAGCTGGTCGATCGGGTGAAGTTCGATCCCGAGGCCGGAATGATGGTGGCCTACGGGTCCGATGCCGACGCGCTGCGCACGCTGGGCACCTATCTCCAGGAAGCCTTGCAGGACACAACCGTCCTGGCCGGGTTCTTGGCCGCGGGCGATCCGGAATGGTACGACTGACCGCATCCGGATGTAGGCGACGCGGCCCACTCCGACACCCAGGAGGATCCTTGCGCATCGGCATCATGCTCACCGACCGGACCGGCCCCGACGCGCTCGACCGGCTCGCCGAGGATCTGGCCGAGGTCGCCGACGAGGGCTTCAGCTCGGCCTGGCTCTCGCAGATCTTCTCCCTCGACGCCCTCACCGCGCTGACGGTGATCGGTGCCCGCGTGCCCGGTATCGAACTCGGTACCGCGGTCGTGCCCAGCTACCCGCGACACCCGGCGGCGCTGGCGCAGCAGGCCAGGACGACCGCGCTCGCCATCGGCCCGGGTCGGCTGACCCTGGGTGTCGGCCTGTCCCATCAGCGGGTGATCGAGGACATGTACGGCTACGACTTCGCCCGTCCCGCCCGGCACATGACCGAATACCTCGAGGTGCTGGTGCCGTTGCTCGCCGGGGAGAGCGTCGCGTTCCGCGGGGAGACCCTCTCGGCGCAGATCGGCCTCACCGTGCCCAACCCCGAACCGGTTCCGGTGTTGCTGGCCGCACTCGGCCCGCGGATGCTGCGCCTGGCCGGTGCGCGGACCGCGGGCACCACGCTGTGGATGACGGGCCCGCGCACCGTCGCTGAACACATCACCCCGACGATCACCGCGGCTGCCGCCGAAGCGGGCAGGCCCGCTCCCCGGATCGTGTGCGCGCTGCCGGTGTGCGTCACCGACGATCCCGCGGACGCCCGCGCCCGCGCCACCCAGAGTTTCGGCTTCTACGGCGGATTGCCCTCGTATCGGGCGATGCTCGATCGGGAAGGCGCCACCGACCCGGTCGACCTGGCGATCATCGGTTCCAAGGACGAGGTCGCCGCCCGGGTCCGGGCCATCGCCGATACCGGCGCCACCGATTTCGTCGCGGTGCCGTTCACGCGCGGTGAGAGCGCCACCCGCACCAGGGCGCTGCTCATGTCGCTGGACTGAGTTCGCCTCACACTTTCTTCAACGCGTTGAAGATCAGGTCGCCGTAGATCCGCCACTGTTCGGGGTCGCGTTCCTGCTGGCGGAACAGGCTGCCCGCGACGCCGCCGAGCAGCACTTTGACGTGCTGGGCGGTCACGTCCTCGCGGATGACGCCCTGTCGCTGGCCGGCGGCGATGATCGGCTGCAGTGATCCCGGTTCCTGTGCCGGGGTCGTCGCGGGGAGCGCTTCGGCGAGGGCGCGGTCGTTGGCGAGGCGCTCGACGGTGTCGGCGAGCATGTCGCGCAGGATCGTGAGGGGGTCGCCGCCGGCGTTGAGTTGTTCGAGGGCGGCCAGGCCGCGGCGGTGGAACCAGGCGCGCTGATAGTGCGCCACCGCCTGCACCAGCGCGTCTTTGGTGGGAAAGCTGCGGTAGACGGTCGCTTTGCCGACCCCCGCGCGCTCGGCGACCTGCGGAATGGTCGCGTCGATGCCGTATTCGGCGAACACTTCCACCGCCGCGGCGACCACCCGTTCGTGATTGCGCCGGGCGTCGGATCGTTTGTTCGACCAGTCGTCGTCGGGCAGCGGGTCGGGCTCGGGAGCGGTCACAGTGCGATTGTGCCGAATCGGGCAGTAGTGATGATCACAACGCCTCCCTCTGTGTTAAACGGACTCCAGGGTCCACTATAGTTCTATATGGACTTCGAGGTCCACTTACTGGCTCGCGGACGCACGGAGGCGTGAAAACCCATGACAGAACTGACAACCCGGGAGCCGGAGGCCGCACCCGGCTCCGGCGGACTCGGGGCCAATCTCCTGTTCCTCGCACTGGCCGCCGCCGCGTTCGCGCTGGCGCAGACCGCGATCGTGCCCGGTGTCATGATCCTGGGCCACGAGCTGGGTGCGAGCACCGCCGATGTCGGCTGGGTGCTGACCGCGTACCTGATCTCGGCGGCCATCCTCACCCCGGTCTTCGGCCGCCTCGGTGACATGTACGGCAAGAAGAAGCTGCTCGTCGTCGCGCTCGCGCTGTTCGCGCTCGGCAGTGTGATCGGCGCGCTCGCGCCCTCGATCTGGGTGCTCGTCGCCGCCCGGGTGATCCAGGGTGCCGGCGGCGGCATCTTCCCGCTCTGCTACGGCATCATCGGCGACACCTTCCCCGCCGAGAAGCGCGGTGGCGCACTGGGTCTGATCTCCGCGCTGGCCGGCATCGGCGCCGGTGGCGGCCTGCTCATCGGCGGCCTGCTGATCGACCACCTGTCCTGGCAGTGGGTGTTCTGGTCCGGTGCCATCATGTCGGTGATCGCGCTGGCCGGCGTGCTGCGGGTGCCCGAACGCAGCATCCCGACACCCGGCCGTATCGATGTCGTCGGCATCGCCTTGCTCAGCGTCGGCCTCACCATGCCCCTGCTCGCCCTGAGCCGCGGCTCCACCTGGGGCTGGACCGACGCGCGCACGCTCGGTCTCATCATCGGCGGCCTGGTCGTGCTGGTCGGTTTCGTCTTCTTCGAGAACCGCACCACCGAACCGCTGATCGACATGCGGGTGCTGCGCCGGCCGATCGTGCTGATCACCAATATCGCCATGCTGCTCTTCGGTGCGGGCATGTTCGCGGTGTTCTCGCTCATCCCGCAGCTGGCACAGGCCCCCGACACCGGCGAATACGGTTTCGGGATGGACGCGACCGGTTCGGGCCTGCTGATGATCCCGGGCTCGATCGCCATGCTGGCCGCCGCGGTGGTGGCCGGACGTCTGGTGGCCCGGGTGCGGGCCGCGGTGCCGCTGGTCGTCGGCGCGTTCATCGCCGCGGCGGGCTTCGCGGCACTGGCGCTGGCACACGGGTCCCAAGGCGCGGTCGTCGCATTCACCGTGGTGACCTTCGTCGGTATCGGGCTGGGCATGGCGGCGATGCCGAACCTGATCATGTCCGCGGTGCCGGCGGCGAAGACCGCGGAGAGCACCGGCGTCAACGCGCTGATCCGTTCGGTCGGTTCGTCGATCGGTTCCCAGGTGGCGGCCACCGTGCTGGCGGGCAGTGTTGTCGCCGGGTCGGCACTGCCGACGGATTCGGCGTTCTCGACCGCGTTCTGGATGGCGGCCGGTGCCATCGCGCTCGCCGGTGTGGTCGCGGTGTTCATCCCGAAGGGCGACACGCCCGCCGCACCGCCTGCCACCGACCGCGAGCCGGAACTCGCTGTCGCGCTGGCCAAGTAGTGACCGCGACACCCCCAGGCCGCGAGTCGCCCGGGGGTGTCGCGCACGCTCAGTTCGTCGGATCGAGCAGTGTGTCGATCTTCTCCGGTGCGACACCGAAATTGGCGAGCCGGTTCAACGGCACCGAGGCGATCATCTTCATGATGTCCACGCCCAGTGCCGCGCCGCTGTCGGGAGTGCCCGCGCCGAACACTTCCGCCAGCGCGGCGGCGGCCGCGGGGTCGGTCAGTACTTCACCGAGGGTGGAGGACGCGGTGATCGGGACCCGCACCTCGTCACCGGCGAGTTCGATCTCGCCGTCGGCGCGCAGGTCCCGGCTCGACGCACCCACCCACACTCGGTAGGTTCCGCCCTCGACCACCCACTGGTCGGTGCGGGTCTCCCAGTACGCCAGCTGATCTCGGTCGACACTGATCGAAACATGTTCGCTCGCACCGGGTTCCAGATCACCGGTGACCGCGATCGCGGCCAGCTCACGGATCGGCCGCGACACCGCCGAGCCCGGCCGTCCCGTATACACCTGGACCACTTCGCGGCCCGCACGGGCACCGCTGTTGGTGATGTCGACCTCGACGGTGAGCCGGGAGCCGTCGGTGGCCAGTGTCAGGCCGGTGTAGTCGAAGCTGGTGTAGGACAGGCCGTGACCGAAGGGGTAGGCCACGTCGGCGGCACGGATGTCGTACCAGCGGTAGCCGACGAACAGTCCTTCGCCGTAGCGGGCGTGACCGTTCTCGCCGGGGAACCACGGGTAGGCCGGGGTGTCTTGCAGGCGCAGCGGGACCGTTTCGGCCAGCCGCGCCGAGGGGTTGACCACGCCGAACAGGACGTCGGCCAGTGCGCCGCCACCGGCCTGGCCCAGCAGCGCGCCGTCGAGCACCGCGGGCGCGGTGACCGGAGGCTGTGCCAGGACCCCGCCGTGGGAGAGCACGACCACGGTGTCGGGCTGCGCCTGGACCACCGCGGTGAGCAGTTCGATCTGGTCGGCGGGCAGGTCGATGTCGGTGCGGTCGAATCCCTCGGACTCCTGGCTTTCACCGAGGCCGAGGAACACCACCGCGACCTCGGCGCGCGCGGCGGCGGCGACCGCTTCGGCACGCAGTGCCGCCGGGTCGGCGTCGTCGGCGGCATCGAAACCACGGCTGAACGACACCTCCGCCTCGCCGGCCAGGGCGCGGATCTCCTCGAGCGGCACATCCACCCGGGTCGGGTTGACGTGTGAACTGCCGCCGCCCTGGTAGCGCGGTTCCACGGCGAAGGCGCCGATGACCGCCAGCGAACGCCCCGCGGCCAGGGGCAGCAGTTCGCGTTCGTTGCGTAACAGCACGACACAGCGTCCGGCGACTTCGCGCGCGAGCCGATGGTGGTCCTCGACAGCGAAGGGTGCGAGATCGTGTGCCCGGCCCTGCGTCACGCGGTCGGCGAGGGTGGCGACAGTGGCCGCTGCCCGGTCGACGCTCGCCTCGTCGAGCTTGCCCGCGCGCACCGCGGCCACGACCTTCTCGTCACCGCTGCCGCCACCGGGCATCTCGAGGTCGAGTCCGGCCGCGACGGCGGCGGGCCGGTCGTCGACCGCGCCCCAGTCCGAGACGACGGCACCGTCGAATCCCCATTCCCCGCGCAGGACATCGGTGAGCAGCCACCGGTTCTGGGAGGCGTAGACGCCGTTGATCCGGTTGTAGGAGCACATCACCGTCCACGGCCGCGCGGTGCGCACGATGTGAGCGAAGGCCCGCAGGTAGATCTCGCGCAGGGTGCGGGGGTCGATGTCGGCACTGATCCGCATCCGGTCGAATTCGGCGTTGTTGGCGGCGAAATGCTTCAGCGAGGCGCCGACCCCGACGCTCTGCAACCCGGTCACCCAGGCCGCGCCGAGCACGCCGGTCAGGACCGGGTCCTCGGAGTAGTACTCGAAGTTGCGGCCGCCACGCGGGTCCCGCTTGATATTGATGCCCGGCCCGAGCAGGACATCCACGCCGAGTGCGCGCGCCTCCCGGCCCAGCGCCTCCCCCACGCGCCGTACCAGGTCGGGGTCGAAACTCTGGCCGAGGCCGACCGCCGGCGGGAAGCAGGTCGCGGGTTTGCTGCCCGCCAATCCGAGGTGATCGGTGGCGCCGTCCTGGCGGCGGACACCGTGGGGGCCGTCGGTGAGCAGCAGCGAGGGCACCGGGCCGACCGCTTTCGTCGTCCAGAAGTCGGCGCCGCTGCCGAGCGCGGCGCGCTCGTCCAGTGACAGCGCGGTGAGGTCGGTGGTCATCGAAGCTCCCTCAAGTGATCGCGCGGACATCAACCCTGCCCACGGTACGTGGCCGCGGGCTCGGCGGACCGGACTCCGGCGAGGATGCGGCACTGCCAGTTCACGATGCTCATCAGGTCCAGCCTGCGGTCGGGATCGTCGATCGGCCGGCCGATCAGCTCGGTCACCCGGCGCAGCCGATGACGCACGGTTTGACTGTGCACGCCGAGCCGTTCGCCGGCGAGCAGGGCGTTGCCGCCGCATTCGAGATAGGCCAGCAGGGTTTCCAGCAGCGGTTGCGCCCGCTGGGACGGCAAGGTTGCCAGCTCACCGAGGATCTCCCGCGCCGAGGCCGCCATCAGGTCCTCGGCCAGCGACGCCGAGATCGTGGCCGTGTGCTCGACGCAGCGCAGCGCCGGAGCCGGCGCCAGGATGCCGCGGTCGATCAGGGTGACGGCGTAGCGGGCCCAACGCAGCGACTGCGCGCCGCCGGTCACCGGCACGGTCGGCCCGATCGCGACCGACGGGCTGCGCAGCAGGTTCACGATCTGGCGCACGCGGTGCGGCCGGTCCGGGTCGGGCACGATCACATACGGTGCCGGCGCCGCCCAGTCGACCAGTACGTCCGGGGGCAGGATGCCGTGACTCGGCCCCGTCCGGTGCGCCGCGACCAGGATCGCAATGCGCTGCGGCACCGGCCAGGCGGCCTCCCGGGCGAGTTGCCGGATCTCCGCGGGGCCCGGCGGTGCTTCACGGATCAGCAAGTCGCGCAGTCTCGCCCGGTGCCGGTCCCGATCGGTGCCCAGCTGCCCCTGCTGACGCAGGTAACCCTGGTTCGCGGCGTCACCTGCCGTGGCGATCATCGCGAAGAGCCGGTCGGTGAGGGTGGCCAGTACCTCCTCCGACCAGCCGTATCGGTAGGCGGCCCGGATGAACCGGCGGCACGCGATCTGTCCGCCGACCTGCAGTGCGGTCTGCACCGGTTCCAGATCGCGTTCCTGATTGCCCAGTTCGGCGCCGAGCCGCCGGTACAGCGAGTTCGCGGCCGACCAGATCGGCGGTTCGCCGGCGAGTTCGTCGAGGAAACCGGTGATCGTCTCCTCGATGATCGCGTGCAGCGACCAGCTGGTGGCGGCTTCCCAGGTGTCGGCGACACCGGGGGTCCGGCGCCGGAAATCCTGTTCGATCTCGTCGATCACGTCGGCGGTGCCCACGCGGAGCAGGTCCGGCAGCCGCGGGTCGAGTTGCGAGGTCATCGTGCCCTCCCGCCGGTTCGCCCGGACAGGTAATCTCTCCATTAGTTGACTAATTGAGCAATCAATCTATCCCGTCCGTGACCTGTTCGTGACAATTTCGGGCCGAAACCCTCGGCGTCGGCTCGCGCGCGCCGGCCGGGCGGCTCGGAGGTGCGGTGCGGTACAACCTGATCGATCACGAACTCACCGAGGACGAGTCCGCCGCGGTCATCGCCCTGCTGCGCGAACACAATGCCGAGGTCTCCCGCGCGGCCATCGAGGCCATCGAAACCCAGCTGGCCGACCAGCTGCGGCCGCTGGGACGCCGCGATCACGAGATCGGCGCCCTGATCGTCCAGTGGTGCAACAGCACATTCCTCGATCTGCTCGAGGACGACGAGACCCCGCTGACCGACCTGCGGGCCTTCCTGCGCGAAGTGGGTCGCGCGGACGCGGTGGAGGGTTTCGCGCCCGAGCTGCGCCAGACGGCGTTCCGGATCGGGACCGGGGTGTCGATCGCCCGCTTCGCCGAGCTCTCGATGACGTTGCCGTCGGTGACCGCGGCCACGATCGGGCAGGTGGCCCAGCAGGTCATGCTCTTCCAGAACTCGGTCATGGCAGCACTGCGCGAGGGCTACGCGGAGGCCGCCGAGGGCGGTGAACAGACCCGCAGGCGCCGCAGGCTGCTGGAGCTGCTGCTCGAACCCGCCGCCGACCCCCAGTCCGTCCGGGCCGCGGCCGCGGCAGCGGACTGGCCGCTGCCTCGCACCGTGGCCGCCGTCGCCGTCGACGAACCGACCCGCGATCCCTTTCGCCGGGCCGACCTAACATTGCCCGATACCTGGGTGTCGGGACTGCATCTGGCCCAGCAGTGCTTCGTCGTGGCCGATCCCGACGACCCCGAAAACCGTGCGGCGCTGCATTCTTCGCTGCACGGGCGGATCGGCGTGGTCGGCCCGACCACCGGCCCCGACGGCGTCGCTGACTCGCTGGACTGGGCGCGACGCACTCTCGATATGGTGCGGTCCGGTCATCTGCGCGCCGAGGGGCCGGTCCGCGCGCTCGATCACGTCCCGGATCTGCTGATCGCCCGCAACGACGATCTCGTGGCCGGTCTGGCCGCCGAACTGCTCGCGCCGCTGGCGGGCGAGGGCAGCGAACCCTACCGGCTGGCCGAAACGCTGCTCGCCTGCCTGGAATGCCGGTTCAACGCTCCGGCCGCGGCGCAACGGTTGGGGGTGCACGCGCAGACGGTCCGCTATCGCGTGCGCCGGCTCAACGAATTGTTCGGCGAGACCATGCGCCGCCCCGATCGGCAGCTGGATCTGCAGCTCGCCCTGCGCCATTGGCTGATGACCCACCGCCCACAACATTTCTGACCCGGGGCGCATCTCGGTGACAGGCCCCGATCCCGGCCTGTCCCGGCGATGACACTGTTGCTCGGCGATGAGCGGATTCAACAGAAAACTCCACCGCTCGCGGCGCAGCACCGGCCACCCCGACCACGCGAGACTCCTCTGGCACCACCGGCGCCGGTTCGTGGTGCGAGGAGGTGGTCACCGATGACGATCCCGCTGGAGCACCCACCGCTGTGGCGGCCGCTGCGCGATGTGCGCACCGTGACCGCTCGGCTGGTCGGTCATTTCGCCGAGCAGGTGGCCGTCTGCGGAGCCCTGCCGGGTGAGGCGATCACCGGCGACGTCACCACGGTCACCAGAATGTGCCTGGAGATCGTGGGCGGGGTGATCGACGGCGGCGACGTCACCGTGAAAATGGATCGGCTCGCGCACGCCGCCGCCGGATGGGCGCACGAGGGCATCCCGATCGACACGATCCTGCACGCCTTCCACGAGGGCCTGCGCCTGAGCATGGATCTCGTCTGCGAGCGCGACAGCGACGCCGACCGCGACACACTCGTCGACGGTTTCCGCACGGCCATGGCGATCTCGGATCAGTTGTGCGCCACGGTCGCCCGCACCTATATCCGGGAGTATCGCGCGATCGCGGGTCAGCATCATTCGTCGGTGCACACGCTGACCTCCGCACTGCTGGCCGGTCAGCCGACCACCACCATGGCGCGCGAATGCGGGATCGGTGTCGCGAGCGCCTATCACGTCGTGGCGCTGTCGATCCAGCGACATCCTGACGAACGCGACCGGCGGTTCGACGGCGGGGTGATCGCGCGGCGCACGCTGCGCCGGGTGCAGACCGCGCTCGCGCAACGCTGTGGCGAATCGGTGTTGGCATTGCTGTCGGTCGACGGCGGCACCCTGCTGATCCCGTCGGACCTGGCCGACGAGGACAGTCTCGACGCGCTCGTCGCCGGACTGTCGCAGTCCGCGCGGGCGGACATCCTGGCCACGGTGATCTCCGCGGCGACCGGCGAGATCCCCGATGCCGCGCAGCGCGCGCACGAGCTGCTCGACATCGTCGAACGCCTGGAATGCCTGCCGGGCCTGTACCGGTTCGACGACCTTGCCCTGGAATACCAGCTGACCAGGCCGGGTCCCGGCCGGGCCAGGCTCGGCGAGCTGCTGGCGCCGCTGGATGCCTTTCCCGAGTTGTACGAGACCCTGCGCGTGCACGTGGCCAACAACATGAACCGCAGGCGGACCGCGCGGCTGCTGCACGTGCACACCAACACCGTCGACTACCGGATGCGCCGGGTCGCCCAGCTGACCGGTTTCGACCCGATCCGCTCCGCCGACCTGTGGCAGCTGCGTTCGGCGATGATCGCGCGCAGCTACCAGTCGGGGCCGTCCACCGATCGCGCGAATCGGGAGACACCTCGGCGATCCGTGCCATATAGTCAAATTCACACCTAGTAATAAAGTTGAGTATTGGAGTTCGGATGAACCGACGACGCCCCCACCGACACTGCTCCGCGCCCGCGGACCCCCGAACACCGCACACCGACCGAGGACGGAACGCCTGACATGCTCAATCTCGCTGTGTTGCTGGAAGATTCGGCCCGCAATCACCCCGGCCGCGTCGCCGTGGTGTCTGGCGGCGCGCGGCTCACCTATGCCGAGGTCGACGCGGCGGCCAACCAGGTGGCCGGTCTGCTGGCCGGCCGCGGGATCGGCGCCGGTGACAAGGTCGCGCTGTCGTGCCCGAACACCGCGTGGTTCCCGATCGTCTATTACGGCATCCTCAAAGCCGGCGGCGTTGTCGTCCCGCTGAATGTGCTGCTCAAGGCCCGCGAAGTCGGCTACCACCTGCGCGACAGTGATGCCGTGGCCTACTTCTGTTTCCAGGACACCACCGATCTGCCGATGGCCACCGCGGGACGCGACGGTTTCGATGAGGCGCCGGCCTGCCGGGAGATGTTCGTGATCACCGCCGATCCGGCCGCACCCGCGCCCCTGGCCGGCATCGAAACACTGGGCCGGGCGCTGACGGGCCGTCCTGACGTGTTCGACAGCGTCGCCACCGAGGCGACCGATCCGGCCGTCGTGCTCTACACCTCCGGCACCACGGGCGCACCCAAGGGCGCCGAGCTGACCCATGCCAATCTGGTCCTCAACGCACTGACCTCCCAGCGGCTGGTCGGCGCGGACGACGGCGCCGAGGTCCACCTGGTGGCACTGCCGCTGTTCCACGCCTTCGGGCAGACGCTGCAGTTGCACACCGCCTTCGCCTCTGCCGCCACCGTGGTGCTGATGCCACGGTTCGATCCGGTCCAGGCGCTGCGGCTCGTCCGCGCGGAGTCGGTCACCCATTTCGCCGGTGTCCCGACGATGTATCACGGCTTGCTCGGCGCGCTCACCGATGACACCGAGAATTCGGCGGCGACACTGGATTTCGCGATCTCCGGCGGTTCGGCGATGCCGGTGGAGTTGCTGCGGCAGGTGACCGAACGGCTCGGCGTGCGAGTGCTGGAGGGCTACGGCCTCTCGGAAACCTCACCGGCGGCCTGCTTCTCGCCGGTGGACGGACCGAACCGGCCGGGCTCGATCGGCAAGCCGATCTGGGGTGTGCAGATGAAGCTGATCGACGGCGACTGGTGCGAGATCCCGGATGCCCCGGACGCGATCGGTGAGATCGCGATCAAGGGACACCCGGTCATGCGGGGCTACTACAACCGGGCCGCCGCGACCGGTGAGGTGCTGCGCGAGGGCTGGTTCCGCACCGGCGATCTGGCCCGCCGCGACGCCGACGGCTACTACTACATCGTCGACCGGGCCAAGGATCTCATCATCCGCGGCGGCTACAACGTCTATCCGCGCGAGCTCGAGGAGGTGCTGATCACTCATCCGGCGGTGTCGCTGGTGGCGGTGATCGGCGTCGCGCACGCCGCGCTGGGTGAGGAGATCAAGGCGGTCGTGCTCAAGACCCCGGGGGATCCGACCACCGAGGACGAGCTGATCGCCTGGGGCAAAGAGCAGTTCGCGGCCTACAAGTACCCGCGGATCGTGGAGTTCCGTACGGCGCTGCCGATGACCTCGACGGGCAAGATCCTGAAGATGGAACTGAGCCGGTAACAGGGGTGGTCACGCCGCAGGGCCCGGGTGAGCGGGTGCTCGCCCGGGCCCTGCGGTACCGCACCGGTTCACAGCATCAGAACGCGGCCTCGTCGACGCGCATGATGTCGTTGTCCAGCTCCGCGAGGATGACGCGCAGGGCGTGCAGATCGGGCAGGACATTGCGGGCGAAGAACCGCGCGACGGCCACTTTACCCAGATAGAAGGTGGTGTCGGTGCCCGCCGCCGGTTCGCTCAGCACGTCGAGTGCCACCTGGGCGTGCGCCAACAGCCGCCACCCGATCAGCAGATCGCCGACAGCGAGCAGGTAGCGCACCGATCCGAGCCCGATCGTGTACAGGCCTCCGGGATCGTGCCCCGCAGCCAGGACGTGCCCGGTCAGGGTCGCGGTCATCGCCCGCACGTCCTCGAGTGCCGCGGCCAGCAGCTGCCGTTCGTCCTTCAGTTCCGCCGTATCGGCGCGGTCCCGGGTGAACTCTTCGATCCGCGCGAGCAGGTACGCGAACGCGGTCCCACGATCGCGAACGATCTTGCGGAAGAAGAAGTCCTGTGCCTGGATCGCGGTGGTGCCCTCGTAGATCGAATCGATCTTGGCATCGCGCAGGTACTGTTCGAGCGGGTAGTCCTGCAGGTAGCCCGACCCGCCCAGGGTCTGCAGCGATTCGGCCAGACAGCGATACGCCCGCTCGGAGCCGACGCCTTTCACCACCGGCAGCAGCAGATCGTTGATCCGGCCCGCCAGTTCCGGATCGGCACCCGAAACCCGGTGCGCGAGCACGGGATCCTGGTGCGCGGCGGTGTAGAAGTAGACCGCGCGCAGCCCTTCGGCGTAGGACTTCTGCAGCATCAGCGAACGGCGCACCTCCGGATGGGCGATGATCGGCACGCGGGGTGCGGACGGGTCGCCGGCGCGGGTCAGGTCGGCGCCTTGGACCCGGGTGCGCGTGCAGGTAGCCGCTGGACAGGGTCGCGATGGCTTTGGTGCCGACCATCATCCGCGCGTGTTCGATTGCGTTCACCGAGTTCACCGGTGTGCGGATCGAACCGGTACTTCGACACTCGGGCAGGGTGACCGAGTCGGCGGGTGCCGATCGGCGTCGGCGAAGGAGGCGCCCAGTGGTCCTTCGGCGACGCGGCGCAGCTCCTCGAGCATGTCCGCCACCGTGGCGCGGTCTAGGTCGCCGAAGGTGCCCGTGTCGAGCAGTTCGCCCAGACCGAGGACCTCGAACAGGTTGAAGGACAGGTCACGAACGTTGCTCTTGTAGTGCGTCATCGCTGAGCGGCTGCCTCGCGCTGCAGTTGTTCGGCTGCTTCGGCCTGGATGCGGGGGTACTGGGCGGCCATCGCCTCGCTGAGCAGGGTGGCGGCGGAGAGCGGGCGCACCATGACGGTGAACTCGTCGATCTTGCCGTCGGCGTCGAAATGCAGGAAGTCGCAGCCGAAGATCTGTTTGCCGGCGACCTTCGCTTCGAACAGGACGGCGTGATCGCGCCCGGCGGCGTCCTCGATCTCGCGGACGTAGTGGAAGTCTTCGAACACCCGCGTCACCCCGCGCAGGATCGCCGCGGTGATCGCCTTGCCGGGGTAGGGCTTGAACGCGACGGGGCTGCGGAACACCACGTCCTCGGCCAGCAGCGCCTCGAGAGCGGTCATGTCCTCGGCCTCGACGGCCGCGCGGAATGGATGCGTCGCACACCTCACAGTCAAATAGTTGAGTAACCTACTTGGACAGTAGCTACTTCCCCCAGCCTGGTCAACAGGAAGAGATTCACCCGCAGTGGACACCTCTTCAGCCCGGCACTATCGTGATCGCTTAGTCAATAAATTTACTATCTGAGCGCTGCGACTTCTCGCGCCGACGACTCCACTCCGGCACCGGACACGATCGGTAGGTCATTCGATGAACACGACGCCATATCCCCATCTGCTCGAACCGCTCGACCTGGGCTTCACCACCCTGCGCAACCGCGTACTGATGGGGTCGATGCACGTCGGACTGGAAGAAGCGCCCGACGGCTACGCGCGGATGGCGGCGTTCTACGCCGAACGGGCCCGCGGCGGCGCCGGCCTCATCATCACCGGCGGTATCGCCCCCAACGAGGCGGCGCGCCCCTACCCCGGTGGCGCGATGCTGACCGAGGCCGCCGAAGCCGACCGGCATCGCGTGGTCACCGACGCCGTGCATGCCGCGGGCGGCAAGATCGCGATGCAGATCCTGCATTTCGGCCGCTACGCCTACCATCCCGAACTGGTCGCGCCGAGCCCGCTGCAGGCCCCGATCAGCCCGTTCCCACCGCGTGAACTCACCGACGCCGAGATCGAGCAGACCATCGAGGATTTCGTGCGCAGCGCCGTGCTGGCCCGGCGGGCGGGCTACGACGGTGTGGAGATCATGGGGTCGGAAGGCTATCTGATCAACGAGTTCATCGCCGCCCACACCAACAAGCGCACCGACCACTGGGGCGGCAGCTACGGCAACCGGATCCGCTTCCCCGTCGAGATCGTCCGGCGGGTCCGCGCGGCCGTCGGTAACGATTTCATCGTCGTCTATCGGCTCTCGATGCTCGACCTGGTCCCCGACGGCTCCACTTTCGACGAGGTCGTCGACCTGGCCCAGCGTATCGAGGCCGCCGGGGCGAGCATCATCAACACCGGCATCGGCTGGCACGAGGCACGCATCCCCACCATCGCGACCTCGGTGCCGCGCGGCGCCTACGCCTGGGTCACCCGGAAGTTGATGGGCGCGGTCTCGGTGCCACTGGTCACCAGCAACCGCATCAACACCCCCGACACGGCCGAGGAGCTACTCGCCGGCGGTTACGCCGACATGGTGTCGATGGCCCGCCCGTTCCTGGCCGACGCCGAGTTCGTCAACAAGGCCGCCGCGGGCACCCCCGAACGCATCAACACCTGCATCGGCTGCAATCAGGCCTGCCTCGACCACACGTTCAGCATGAAAATCACCTCGTGCCTGGTCAATCCGCGCGCCTGCCACGAAACCGAACTCGTGATCGGACCCACCCGCAGACGCAAGCGCCTCGCGGTCGTCGGCGCGGGCCCGGCCGGGCTGGCGTTCGCCACCACCGCCGCCGAGCGCGGCCACGAGGTCACTGTTTTCGAGGCCGCGGGCCAGATCGGTGGTCAGCTCGACATCGCGCGCCGGGTGCCGGGCAAGAGCGAGTTCGACGAGACGCTGCGCTATTTCCGGTATCGCCTGGACGCGACCGGTGTGCGGGTGCGCTTGCACACCCCCGCCACCGTCGCGACGCTGACCGACGGGTCCTTCGACGAGATCGTGCTCGCCACCGGCGTCGTTCCCCGGGTTCCCGATGACCTGCCCGGCATCGACCATCCGATGGTGCTCGGCTATCTCGATGTGTTGCGTGACAAGGCATTCGTCGGTGAGCGGGTGGCCGTGCTGGGCGCCGGTGGCATCGGATTCGATGTCGCGCAGTTCCTCACCGCCGCCGATTCCGCCGCCGAGCCCGAGGTCGCGACCTTCCTCGCCGCATGGGGAGTCGACGGCCTGCATCGTCACCGCGGCGGCCTGACCGAGGCCGTCCGGCCCGCCACCGCCCGCACAGTCACTGTCCTGCAACGCAAGACCAGCAAGCTCGGCGCGGGGCTGGGCAAGACGACCGGCTGGATCCACCGGACCGAACTCCGGCATCGCGGCGTCGAGATGATCGCGGGCGCACACTATGAACGCATCGATGATCGCGGCCTGCACTACCGCCTGCGCGACACCACGCATCTGCTCGAGGTCGACACCGTCGTGCTGTGTACCGGCCAGGAACCCAACCGGGCCCTGTATGCCGCACTGATCGGGCAGGGTCACAGTGTCCATGTGATCGGCGGTGCCGATGTGGCCGCCGAACTCGATGCCAAGCGGGCGATCGACCAGGGCACACGGCTGGCCGCCGCGATCTGACGACGTCGGCACGGGAATCGGCGGGGTACCGCCGGGTGGCCCGTGTGCGCCCCATTCCGGGCGGGAAAGACGCGGGGCGCGGGTGTGGAATAACAGGTTAGGGGGAGGGCCGTGGGGGCGCCCGCACCGCCCCCCCCCC